>DATBVZ010000325.1:0-8636 GCA_036515095.1 Cyclobacteriaceae bacterium
GTAGGAGAATTCGATCACGTGGTATGGGTAACCATGACGGATGATGGCCCGGTACTGGCAAACTTGCTGTTGCGGGGCATATGGGATGAAACGGTAGTAACGGAGGAAATGCGGGAATTTTTTGGCCCATTGCTTGGCAAAAGGGTCATGGTCGTATCACCCATGATGGTAAACGCAGAACGCTTTAGCCGGGGCTCTACAGAGATCCGTATCACCAACGACAGCGATGTCCCCATGGAGGTAGGGCTAAGAATCAATCCAAACACATGGTTCACTCCCGATATCATCGAAAGGCACCTCAATGTCGCACCCAATTCGGTTGAGGTGATTGACCTCAATCTGACAGGTGCCTCAATCTTGCTTGGAAAGGCCAAACCCGTCAGCATCAGCGCCGCAGTCAAATACAAACCCCAAAATCTGCCGGAAATAAAACTGGACTATTCCCAAAACATATTCCCCGAAAGGAAGGTCTACCTTCCAAAAGCGCGCGGACCCAGGGTCGTTGACGGCGATCTGTCAGACTGGCCCGCACTTCCGTACGAGGACCATCCCGATTACGTGGAGTCTGACCCCTTCTCTCACACCGGAGACAAGGCTGATGGGTCATTTCGGTTTGGTGTGGCATATGACGATAAATTTGTATACATCGCAGCCTCGGTGACGGATGATGAGGTCCTGATCAGTCAGGATAATCGCCCCTATAACCAGGATGGTTTCCATGTTAATCTTGATGGCAGACCCGAAGCGGTGAGCGCCGTAAATACAAGCACCGGTGACGCATTGTATATTGGGCACAGTCCCGGACCGAATGGCCAGGGCAACGAATCGCTATACCTTCCTGACCGGCTTCCCGACGAAACAAAGGCTGTGACTGTAAGGACAAGCAAAGGATACGATACGGAAATAGCTATACCGTTGCACTACATAACCGCACTGCAGGGGGAAGACTGGAAGACCGTAAGAATCAACACGGACATAACCGATTTTGACCGGGACTACCGCCATAAGTCAACGATCTGGTGGAAACCCGACTGGCGGGATAGTGACAACTTCGCCGGATCGGGAATGTTCTATCGGCAGTAGTGTTAGACCACCAACACACGAGCCTGGCTCCCTACTGAAAGCTGGCGTGAGTCAGGCCTGCCTGCCCCCCAAGGCCAGCGAAATGGCAGGCACACCATACGTGCACCTATACGCACGTAAACACATACAATTTGCACGGTTCAGGCGCAATCTTCATCTTGCCGTTGCAACCAACAAATGCTGTATCCTAAACAACCTTTCCCAATGAGACGGAAATTTTTCCTGGCACTTTTGATCTTGCCCATTCTGCTGGCAGGACATGACGCGTTTGCAGCTCCACCGTTCAGAGTGGTCGGATACTTCTCCATAAATGCAGCTCTTAACGATCCGGGAAGCGCACCCTTGAAACACCTTACTCATGTAAATCTTTGGTTTTTGAATCCTGATTCATTGGGCAATTTCTCACGGGACCTGACAGGACTCGGAAGCTTCGTCAAAAAAGCGCACAAAAGAGGCGTAAAGGTTTTGTTTTCAATCGGAGGTGGAAGTAAGCAACCGCAGTATCATTACCTGCTACAGGACCCCAAGCGCGCCATGCTGATCGGTAACCTGGTGGCCGTGGTACTTAAATACGGCCTGGATGGCGTTGATGTGGACCTGGAAGGCAGCGATATCAGCGACAAGTATGAAAGCTTTGTGACTGAACTGGCGAGCGCCCTTCGCAAACACGATAAGCTGATCACCGCGGCTATTGCTGTCTATTACAAAGACCAGCTTACCGACCAGGCCCTGGCGCAATACGATTTCGTGAATGTCATGAGCTACGATCGCACGGGTCCCTGGCGACCCGAAAATCCCGGACCCCATTCACTCTACGAGCATGCCGTGGAGGACCTTGAATATTTTGGAAGTGTCAGGAAAATCCCAAAGGAAAAGATGACCCTCGGTGTGCCGTTCTATGGTTATGGATACGGACCTGAGCTTCCCTCGCCAGCCATCAGCATGAACTACCGGCAAATAGTAAAGACGTTCAAAGGCGCTGAGTCGGCCGATCAATGGACCATGCCAGACGGGAAGATCATTTACTACAACGGCAAACCGACCATGAAAAAGAAAACGATCCTTGCGGCGGAGAGGGCATCCGGCATCATGATCTGGCAGGTGCTTGGCGATGCGCGTGGCGGAAGATCCTTGCTCAAGGTCATTAACAATGTGGGTCGGCGGGGAGGAGGTAGGTAGGCATTGCCCTTGGATTTCCCTCAAAACAACGAATCAAAAAATAAGGCTACTGAATGACCAGACGATCTCATGACCCGGAGGCTTCTTCCGGGGACGTAAGGACGCCCGTGTTGAGCCGAAGCGCGAAATGGATCGGCGCGCTGGGTCCCGGGATCATTACGGCAGCGCTGGTTTTTGGTCCAAGCAAGATTACCATCACCTCAAAGATGGGCGCCGAATACGGCTTTGATCTGATTTGGGCCATTGTAGTGGCCATATTCTTTATGATGGTATTTACGGGCATGGCCGGCAGGATTGGCATGGCAACAGACGATTCATACCTGACCACGGTCCGCAGGAAGTGGGGTAAAGGCGTGGCTGTCGCGACCGGTTTTGGTGTCTTTCTGGTGACATCATCCTTTCAGGCGGGCAACTCGGTGGGTGTTGGCATCGCAATGGCAGAACTGTTCGACACTGCGGTGATACCCTGGATCATTGCATTTAATCTGTTAGGGATTGGCCTCTTGTCTTTCAGAAGCTTTTACAAGGTCCTTGAAAAAATAATGATGACGCTGATCGGGTTAATGCTCATCGCTTTTCTGATAAACCTGCTTTTGACCCGGCCCGGGCTCCCTGCAGTTGCGGGCGGGATGGTGCCTTCAGTTCCTAAAGGATCGACAGGACTGCTTGTTGCCTTTGTGGCCTCCAGTTTTTCAATAGTGGGCGCGTGCTACCAGTCTTACCTTGTGCAGGAAAGGCGAAGGGTGAGACCCGATGCAAAGCCGAACAAGGATGATAGCATTCCCGGTATTTTGATTCTGGGACTTATGAGCGCCATGGTAATGATCTGTTCGGCGATGGTGCTGAAGCCGCAGAACGTAGAATTGAATACAGCGTCTGACATGGCAAAGGCGCTGGAGCCCGCGTTCGGACGGTATGCATCCGTGCTTTTCCTGTTGGGTTTGTTTGGCGCTGCCTTTTCTTCACTAATCGGCAATGCATCGGTAGGAGGCACCCTGATGGGTGACGCGTTGGGATATGGGAGCAATTTTAACTCAAGGATTACCCGGATACTGATTGCAGCTGTGATGGTGACAGGTGCGGCTATCGCTGCAGGCTTTGGCAGGCTTCCGCTGGAACTGATTGTTTTTGCACAAAAGGTGACCATCCTGGTAGTCCCCTTTATCGGTATTTCGATGGTAATCATTGCCAATGATGTGAAGATCATGGGAGAACTCACGAACACAAAGCTGACCAGGGTATTTGCTGGTTTGGGATTGTTGTTATTACTTGGGCTGGCAGTTGAAGGCGCCAGGAATCTGTTCTTTTAATTGAATGCCCCGTGGATCCGAATACAATTTATCACGACCTGCTTAGACCTTCAGAGCAATTGATCGCAGAGATCGCTTCCCTTGAAGGCGATGTGCTTATACTCGGTGCCGGAGGTAAGATGGGACCGGCTCTTGCCACGCTGGCCAAAGACGCTATTGAACTTTCCGGGGTCAGCAAGAAGGTACTCGCGGTGGCTCGCTTTTCCGACCCGGAGTTGAAGCATGATCTGGATAAAAAGGGCATAATCACCTGCAAAGCAGATCTGCTGGAAGACAATGACCTCCGGTCTTTACCCGATGCGGCTAATGTGCTTTACCTTGCCGGTACCAAGTTTGGTACTACGGGCAATGAATCGCTTACCTGGACTATGAATGCCTATCTCCCCGGTCGCGTGGCCGACCGGTACAGGCATTCGCGTATTGTTGCTTTTTCCACCGGAAACGTCTATCCCCTGGTTCCCGTGAAATCCGGAGGTGCAACAGAAACTACAGAGCCTTCTCCGCTGGGCGAATACGCGCAGTCGTGTTTGGGAAGAGAACGGGTGTTCCAGCATTTCTCATCAAAATACAAGACACCAATGCTGATCTACCGGCTCAATTATGCGAACGACGTAACGTACGGCGTGTTGCTTGAAATCGGACGGTCAGTAAAAGAGCAAAAGCCACTGGATTTAAGGATGGGATATGTCAATGTCATATGGCAGGGCGATGCCAATGAAATCGCACTCCGGTCGCTTGCCCATTGCAGTGTTCCTCCAAAAGTTCTTAACGTGACAGGCCCCAAGGCTACATCGGTTCGAATGGTTGCCGAGGCATTCGGAAAGATATTTAAGGTTGAGCCTAAGTTCATCAACGAAGAGCAGGATACTGCCCTACTGAGCAATGCGGCAGAGTCGATTCGCATTTTCGGCCCGCCACGGATCTCCGTGGAGCAGATGATCGATCTTGTAGCCGCATGGATCAATGCAGGGGGCAGAACGTTGGACAAGCCAACGCACTTTCAGGAGCGGGAGGGACGGTTCTAACTGGCTGAACTGTGCTATCCGTGTCGCTTGATGAATGTTGGTAAGCTATAGAGGTTTAGAAGACGTATAGAGTAAAGAGGTATTGGAGGTATTAAAGTATTCTTATGCAATTTCCTGAATTGAATCCTGCATTGAATACGCTCTTGCAGAGAGGCACTGTCATCCCCGCGCATCCGCTCGCGCTCACCGCCAGCCGGCAGCTTGACGAGGAGCGCCAGCGCAGGCTGACGCGTTATTACATGGCGAGCGGGGCAGGAGGGATTGCAGTGGGTGTGCATACCACACAATTTGAGATACGTTCGCCAGGAATTGATTTGTTTGAAACGGTACTGAATATTGCAGCACGGGAAGTTGAAGAGTCATCGTCCGTACGCTCTCTGATAAAAGTGGCGGGCATCGTAGGTTCTCCAAAACAAGCTGTGAGGGAAGCGGAGCTGGCGGTCCGGTATGGCTATGACCTGGGGCTGCTGAGCATGGGCGGCTTGCAGGACTATTCTGAGGCCCAGCTAATCGATCGCGCTTACGCCGTGGCCGAAATTATTCCGCTCTTCGGATTTTACCTTCAGCCTGCTGTGGGCGGCCGGGTATTGAGTTACAGCTTCTGGAGGGAGTTTGTGGAAATCCCAAACGTCTACGCCATTAAGGTAGCCGCCTTTAACAGGTATCAGACGATTGATGTCGTCCGGGCGGTTTGCGCTTCAACAAGGAGAGATGAAATTGCGCTCTACACCGGTAATGACGATAACATTGTTGCCGACCTGCTTACACCTTACCGTTTTGCCGCCGACGGGGAATTGGCCGAAAAAAGATTTGTCGGGGGACTTCTGGGACACTGGGCGGTATGGACCGGCGTAGCGGTCCGGCTGCTTGAAGAAATCAGACGTTGCATAAGCAGAGGCGGTGAAGGTATCTCCAGGTTGCTGGTAACGAACGTGCACATCACGGATATGAACGCGGCGGTATTTGATGCAGCCAATGGCTTTCACGGATGTATTCCGGGGATCCACGAGGTCTTGCGGAGGCAGGGGCTGCTGGAGGGGATCTGGTGTATCAATCCCGATGAGAAATTATCTCCGGGACAGGCGGAAGCCATCGACCGGATTTGCCGCGACTACCCCGGGCTGGTGGATGATGCGCTGGTGAAGAAGTTTCTGGCGGGAGAGGTGTGAAGGTATCGGGGTATGAAGGTATGAAGGTATATAGGTGTATAGGTGTATAGGTATATAGGTATAAAGGTATATAGGTGATGGGTGGGTGGAAATACATTCAGCTCTTCAACTCTTCAATCTTTCAACTCTTCAACCTTATTTATTTTCACGGTTGGCATTTCGATTATGGTAAAGAAAAAGATCCGGGAGTTAGCTCAAGACATTCATGGCGAAGTAGTTACCCATCGCAGGTACTTGCATGCGCATCCGGAGCTATCCTTTCAGGAATTCGGGACATCGCAGTATGTCAAAGCACAGTTGAATAGCCTGGGTATACCCTGGAAGTCGGCTGCAGGGACAGGAATACTGGGCACCATCATGGGCAAAGGATCCGGAAAGGTAATTGCCCTTAGAGCAGATATGGATGCACTGCCCATTCAGGAAATGAACGAAGTTTCCTATTCGTCCCAAAACCCGGGAGTGATGCATGCGTGCGGCCATGATTTTCATACTTCGTCACTACTGGGAACAGCCAGGATACTGAATACCATTCGGGGTCAGTTCAATGGAACGGTGAAGTTGTTATTCCAACCCGGTGAAGAGGTACTTCCCGGAGGAGCCAGTCTCATGATAAACGATAAGGTACTTGAAAATCCGGCGCCGCAGGAGGTAGTTGGCCAGCATGCAATGCCTTCACGCGAAGCCGGAAAGGTGGGTATACGGGCAGGCAAATTCATGGCTTCCATGGACGCGCTGTCGATCCGAATTAAGGGCAGAGGAGGTCACGGTGCAATCCCCGAACAAAATATCGACCCGGTAGTAATCGCTTCCCATGTCGTCATTGCACTCCAGCAGGTAGTAAGCCGGATGGCCTCGCCACGAGAACCTACCGTCCTGTCTATAGGAAAAGTGATCGCCAACGGTGCGGTGAATGTCATTCCCGATGAGGTTTATATGGAAGGCACTTTTCGTGCAATGAACGAAACCTGGCGCAGCGAAGCCCACAAGCGCATGGTCACCATGGCGAAAAGCATAGCTGAAAGTATGGGTGCTACCTGCGAATTTGAAATCACCCGGGGGTACCCTTTTCTTATCAATGAAGCCAAACTCACCGGGCGGGTGTGGGACATCGCGGTGGATTACCTGGGCGCGGCAAACGTAGTCGAACCAGACAGCTGGATGGCCGCGGAGGACTTTGCTTACTATTCGCAGGTGGCGGATTCCTGCTTCTATCTGTGCGGCACCGGAAACGCATCCAGGGGCATTACCTCCGCGCTCCACACCCCGACCTTCGATATCGATGAAGACGCGCTAAGGGTAAGCACCGGATTGATGGCGCACCTGGCGGTAATGTGTTTACGTGCTTAGGTTATGCATTGAAGTGCCTGCCTGCCTCGCGCATGCCCTCATTTCGCCGGCCTTTGGGAGGCAAGTGACAGCTTAGTGCTTCGCTCAGCCCTGGCGCTGAAAGAAACAGTCGTTCGGCTCTGACGAGTGACCGATATATGGAGGCCTCTGGCCGACCGGGCTAAACACTTTCTACCCGAACTCGGGACCAAGAATCGAAAATTGCTTTTCGGGAAATCCGGGATAAACATTGTTGCCCCGGAACATGCGGGTGAGCTTTCGTTGTTCAGAAAAGCCGATGGAGGATAACCAACTGATCCACTCCGGTGTGTGATGCAGGGCATCGGTAATGACCGGGCCCTTGCAATTATGCAGTACACCTGAAAAGGCACTTTTTGCGGTAGAGATATCCCTGGCAATTGCTGGTCCGATATGCGAGAAATTATGACCTCTCCGGCCAAAACAATAGCCATTGATCCCGCGTTCACCTTCTGTAACGAAGGCAAATTCAGGAGCTGCCTCTAGTATCAATTCCAGCAGCGGCAGTCGGTTGGCACCAAAGACTTTGCGGTCCAATTGAATCAATTCCGGCAGATCTTTCCGGACCACAGGTCGTGCAGCCGAATGCCCCATCGCATGTACAGGGGCCGACATGACCTGCATCCTGCTTATGCTATACTCCTCCTCAAAATCCAGTTTCAAATACACTTCGCGGCCTGCAGGGGTAGCGTCAAGTTTCACGAGGATTGAATCTGACAAGACGACCAGCGCTTCCTGTAGCAGTTGCATACCTATTCCCTGCCTTCGTTTCGCCGGATCAACGAGTACCATCCCGATCCAGCTAAAATGATTCTCATAGGAAACCGTCGTTACCGTTCCAACTACCTTGCCGTGACCATCAGTACATACGAGGCATCCTTCGGGACTCAACTGCAGAAATGCTTCCCAATCGTGGGCGAGTTGATTCCATCCCGCCGCACGGCATAGGGCGAGTCCGGCTGGAATATCAGCGACGCTCATTTTGCGAAAGGCCCTCAAATCATTTCCATTTTACGGGAGATTCATCAGATACGCAGCCACATCAGCAATATCGCCGGCGGTCATACCGAGATCAGCAGGCTCGGGCATCAGACTGCCCTCCTGCTTTTTCCGGGAAGTAATAGCGTTTGCTTCCAGGATATATCTATTGCCTGCAAGGTCCCTTATCACCACGGCGTTTTCGCCATCGGCAATAAGGAACCCATAATAAACGCCACCATCATTTGTCGTTATCGTCCAGGGTTCATACCCGAACACAATTCCCGCACCGGGATTAATTATTGCGTCCAGCAATGTTGCCTGGTCAAACTTTTGTTTGATTTCTGTCAGGTCGGGTCCGGCTACTCCACCTGTGCCGTTGGTACTGTGGCATGACTGGCAATTCTTCTCAAAAGCAAATTTACCATCAGACACATCGCCTCTTAAATCAATGACATCATTGACTGACAAGCGGGCATCCGGGGGCGATTTTTTGAAGAAGTTCATCGCCTGAACACGTACACCCA
>DATBVZ010000326.1:0-21775 GCA_036515095.1 Cyclobacteriaceae bacterium
CGCTTTCAATACCTCTTGCCATTGCGCGCCAGATGGGTCGGTCGTCATACTCCTTTTCAGTTCCCCCTGCCGAAGATTTGTATACGGCACGCCGGTCGCCACCCAGTATCCAGATGATGTTCCACTGATCCTTGTACCGTGTGGCCAGCAGCCTGCCGTAGACTTCGGCATTCTCTTCATTGAAAATGATGGGTCCCTGTCCCCACTGGTGCGCGACTTTATCACCCCACGTGGGGAGCAGTCCGATGTAGATCCCTTTCTCTGCCGCTTTTTGAATGGCGTAGTCCACGTGGTCCCAGTAATCGTATTCGTAGGCATTGTCGGGATCATTCCCCGGCGTGGTCAATAGCTGCGTAGGGTCTTCGTTATTCAGGGGCCAGTCGCCATACCGGTTGGGTTCGCGAACGCCGTTTACTTCTGCCAGCGCCACCGCCTGCAGCACATTGAAGCCCTGTTCGCTGCGCGTGTTAACAAAGGTCCCGATCTCCTCACGTGTCAGCCGATGGAACATTTCCCAGTCGGTGTCACCCAGCCAGAAGAAGGGTTTGCCGTCCTTTGTTTGCAGGAATTTTTGATTCTCCGACACCACAATCTGTGCATGGGATGCTGCTGCGAGGAGGGTTAGGAGGAGGGGGAGGATGGGAGAGCGGTGCATGGAGTTGGTGTAGGGGATGGGGTAAGGGTATAATGTGTAAAGGTATAAAGGTATAAGGGTATAAGGGTATAAGGTATAAAGGTATAAGGATATAAAGATATAAGGTATAAAGGTATAGAGGTGGAGGTTATGGGTAAATAGGGGAGTAAGTTATAATGCGAGCCAGGGCAGGGACGAGGGGCGGGGTGGTTTAGGCGATGGCTTTCGTTCAATCTTCTACCTTCAACTCTTCAACCTGCCTGCCCTGCTGAAGGCCAGCGCGTGGCAGGCAGGTTCTTCAATCCTTCAACCTTCAACCTTATATTTAGGGCTGTGAACTTCCGGGCATAGCCAGGTGTATTGTGAAGAAAATCTTATGATCGTATGCTGTTTACGGCAAAACCACCATTAGCGGAAAGAATGAGGCCAAACCGGCTGGATGACCTCATCGGCCAGGAACACCTGGTCGGACCCAACGGTGTAATCCGGAAGGCAATCAAAACGGGGAATGTCCCATCCATGATCCTGTGGGGTCCGCCGGGCGTTGGCAAAACGACCATCGCCAACATTATCGCCCATGAGGTCAATAAGAGTTTTCATACACTGAGTGCAGTAAGTTCGGGGGTGAAGGAAGTTCGGGAAGTGATCGAAAAGGCCAAACACTCCTCGCGGGCCATATTGTTCATTGACGAGATCCACCGTTTCAACAAGTCGCAACAGGACGCCCTCCTGGGGGCCGTTGAAAGGGGCACCATAACCCTGATCGGCGCAACCACGGAAAACCCGTCGTTTGAGGTGAATTCTGCATTGTTGTCGCGGTGCCAGGTATATACCCTTGCGCCGCTGACTGAACAAAATCTCCTTACGCTTGTCCAAACCGCCCTGACTCGCGACGAAGAAATGTCAAAGCGGGTATTTGTTATAAAAGAATATAAGGCGCTTCTGGGCCTGTCTGGCGGTGATGCCCGGAAGCTGTTAAACCTCATTGAACTCATTGCAGAGACGTTCCCGTCGGGAGGAATTGAGGTCACGGATCAATTGGTAATGGACGTGGCGCAGAAAAAGGTTGCGGTATACGACAAGAGCGGCGAACAGCACTACGATATCATCAGCGCTTTCATCAAATCCATACGGGGAAGTGACCCTAACGCCGCGGTATACTACCTGGCCAGGATGGTGGAGGGCGGTGAGGATGTCAAATTTATCGCCCGGCGAATGGTTATCCTTGCCTCGGAGGACATCGGCAATGCCAATCCCACGGCCCTGGTGATGGCCACCAACACCTTTCAGGCAGTAAACCTGATTGGTTATCCCGAAGCGCGAATCATACTCGCCCAATGTGCCGTTTACCTGGCCTGCTCCCCCAAGAGCAATTCCAGCTACACCGCTATCGAAGGTGCAATCCACAAGGTGCGCGAAACGGGCGACCTGTCTGTGCCGCTGGCGATCCGGAATGCGCCCACAAAACTGATGAAAGAGCTTGGATACGGAGAAAATTATCAATATGCCCACCACTTTGAAGGCAATTTCGTGGACATGGAGTTTTTGCCCCAGGAAATCAGCGGAACAAAATTCTTCGAACCGGGCAACAATAGCCGTGAAGAAGAGTTAAGAAAATATCTGCGGGCGCTGTGGAAAGAGAAATATGGCTATTAAGTCCGCCCTTCCGGCCATTGAAAAATAATTGCATAGAAATGTATGCGCCAATGGCTAATATTAGCAATAGGATTTCAGTACCAATTTTTTAATTGAAATGGATCATCAAAGGATCATCCTGGAGACGTCGTCGGGGTTTGTGTTGCTTTGCATGGTGGTGGCCACAGGGTATGCCTTGTTGTTGTACCGGACAAAACACCCGTGGACCGTGGCCATGAACCGTGTGCTGTTTGGATTGCGGGCGGTCCTGGCCTTCCTGCTTTCATTTTTGTTGCTCGGTCCCATTGTCCGGCAGGTTAATAACATAACTGAAAAGCCATTATTTGTAATCCTCCGGGATAATTCCGGCTCGGTGCCCGAAGCGGTTGACTCCGCCACCCTGCTGCAGGTAAAGAACGGTCTGGACGAACTAAGGGAGTCCCTGGAAGACAGAGGGTATGACGTAACGGTCAATAACCTGGACGGTGAGGAAACGCCGGCGCCGGTTTTTGATGAGCCCACTACCGATCTGCAGGCCGCGCTGCAAACCATAAGCAACCGCTATGAAGGCAAGAAATTCGGCGGCGTGCTGCTGGTTTCTGATGGCATTTATAACTCGGGCATATCCCCCCTCTTCTCTTCGTATAATTTTCCGGTCAACACTCTTGGCGTCGGCGATACAACACAGCGAACGGATATCGCTATCCGCAATGTGGCCTACAACAAGTTAGCCTACCAGGGCAACAAATTTCCGGTGAGGGTAGAGGTTATATTGAAGGGATTGGCAAACCAAAAACTAAATGTGGAACTGTCGCACGCCGGCCGGATCGTGGCACAGCAAACGAAAGACACCGGCCGCGAATCGTTTGTTGCCTATGACTTCCAGGTGCAGGCTGATGAACAGGGGATCCAAAAGTACGACGTACAGGTGGAAGTGAAGGCTGACGAATCCAATGCGCGTAATAACCGCGCTTCCATTTTTGTAGAGGTAGTGGAAGGACGCAAGAAGATACTTGTGATAGCACCCTCGCCCCATCCGGATATCAAAGCCCTCCGGACGGTTGTGGAGAAGAACTCAAACTACGAACTTCTGCTGGAAATACCGGGCATCGCCTCGCAGCGCCCGGCAGATATCAACCCGGCTGACGTAGACCTGGTGATCTTCCATCAGTCGCCCGACCGAATGGGAAAGACGCGAAAGCTTTACAACGATTACATGAGCAACAAGAACGCTGCGTTCTTTATTTTGGGAAGTCAGTCCGACCTGGCATTTATGTCGCACGAAAATATACCCCTGAAGATAGAGGGTACGCCGCGCGATTATGATGAGGTGACACCCCTCGTAAGTACTTCGTTTGCAAATTTCAGCGTGTCAGCTGAAACGAACAGCCTGGTCAGGGAGTATCCTCCGGTTTCCGTTCCTTTTGGCAAGATCCAGTTTCCCCTGAGTGCAAAGCCGTTGCTTCTCCAGCAGATCGGGAACGTGCCGACAGACAAACCTTTGCTGGCGGTAGAAGAAAGCCAGGGACGCAAGATCGCCATCATGATGGGAGAGGGCTTGTGGCGCTGGCGTCTCGACGAGTTTGAACAGACCGGCCGTGCCGACGCCTTTGATGAACTTTTCGGAAAGCTGATCCAGTACCTCAGCACCTCTGACGAAAGACGCAGGTTCAGGAGTTATCCTGTCAACCAGGAATTTTCAGACGTGGAACCGGTTGTCTTTGAAAGCCAGGTGTACAACGACATCTTCGAACCGGTCTATGGCAACACGATTGACATAGAGCTGACCAGCGATCGGGGCAAAGTGACCCGTTATTCGTACGTTACCAGTCCGGGAAACATAAGGTATCAGATCGGCGGACTGGCTGAAGGGGTGTACCGTTACCGCTCGAGAACCCAGATCAACGGCCGCACCGAAGAAGTTCACGGACAATTCGCCGTCGTTGCCAAGGTCATTGAATTGCAGAACCTCACCGCAGATTTCGACCTTCTTCGCAAGCTATCACTGAACACCGGTGGCAAATTCTACGCCACCGGCAGCCTTGAAACGCTTAATGCCGAGCTGTCAGAAAAAGAAGCTGTCGGTGTCATCCGCAGTGAAGAGACCTACAACGCAATGATCAATCTCAAATTCATTTTTTGGATCCTGCTGCTGATGGCAAGCATCGAATGGTTTTTCAGGAAGTACTTCGGAGGATATTGAAAATAGCGGGCAAAGGGCAGTAGGCAGTATGCAAAGCTGCCTCGAGGCTCTGTCAAGCCAGTAGGCTTGGAGCTGCCGCAACGCCCACTCGTTGTACACCGGCCCCTTAAAGCTTTCGGATTATTCCTCAGTTTCTGGTGACCTTGCCTACTGCCCTTTGCCTTACTGCCTACTAACTGCATACTCCTCGCTAACGCAAAAACAAAAAGCCGGCTCATGGCCGGCTTTTCCCTGTATGCTATTAAAAACTATTCGCTCTTCTTCGACGTTGCCTTCGGCTTCTTCACCTTAATGGTGAGCACCTCGCCCTTGCCGTCGTAGTCGGCCATGATAGTTCCGCCTTCCTCGACTTCGCCTTTCAGGATCTCTTCGGCCACGGGGTCTTCCAGGTATTTCTGAATGGCCCGGTTCAAAGGACGTGCGCCGAACTGGTGGTCGTAGCCTTTTTCGGCAAGAAAATCCTTGGCCTTGTCGGTCAACTCAACGTTATATCCGAGTTGTATGATCCGGTCGAAGAGTTTGCCCAGCGTGAGGTCGATGATCTTGTGGATGTGCTCGCGTTGCAATGAGTTGAATACGATGACATCGTCCAGGCGGTTCAGGAACTCAGGACTGAAGGCACGCTTCAACGCATGCTGTATGGTTGACTTCATGTGCTCTTCTTCGGATTCGCGCTTGGCGGAGGTTGTAAAGCCAATGCCGGTACCAAAGTCTTTGAGGTCACGAACCCCGATGTTGGATGTCATTATGATTATCGTGTTACGGAAATCGACCCTGCGGCCCAACCCATCGGTAAGGATACCATCGTCAAGCACCTGCAGCAGGATGTTAAACACATCCGGGTGCGCTTTTTCGATTTCGTCCAGCAGCACGACGGAGTAGGGCTTGCGCCTCACCTTTTCCGTCAGTTGTCCGCCTTCTTCGTAGCCGACATATCCGGGAGGGGCGCCGACAAGCCTTGACACGGAGAATTTTTCCATGTATTCGCTCATGTCAATCCTGATAAGGCTGTCCTCCTTGTCGAACAGGTAGGTTGCCAGGACTTTCGCAAGTTCCGTCTTCCCTACACCGGTAGGACCCAGGAATATGAACGAACCGATCGGTTTGCGCGGGTCTTTCAACCCCACGCGCGTACGCTGGATCGCTTTGGTCAGTTTCTTGATAGCTTCTTCCTGTCCGATCACCTTACCGCTCAGCTCTTCGGCCATTCCCAGCAGCTTGTTGCTTTCCTTTTGAGCGATCCGCTTGGTAGGAATGCCCGTCATCATGGCAATGACGTCTGCTACATTGTCTTCGTCAACGGTATATTTTTCGGTTCTCGTCTTTTCTTCCCATTTGGCCTTTGCAATTTCGAGCTGTTCGAGGAGCTTTTTCTCCTTGTCCCGTAATTGAGCGGCCTCTTCGTACTTCTGACTCTTTACGACCCGGTTCTTTTCCTTCTTCACGTCTTCGATGGCCTCTTCATACTTCACAATATCATCCGGTACGTGAATATTGTTGATGTGCACGCGCGCACCCGCTTCGTCGAGGACGTCGATAGCCTTGTCCGGCAGGTACCGGTCGCTGATGTAACGGTCAGAGAGCTTTACGCACGCCTCGATTGCCTCCTTGGTATATTCTACGTGATGGTGGTCTTCGTACTTTTCCTTGATGTTGTCCAGGATCTGGATGGTTTCTTCAACGGTCGTTGAGTCGACCATTACCATCTGAAACCTGCGGGCAAGTGCGCCGTCTTTTTCAATATACTGGCGGTATTCATCAAGTGTGGTGGCTCCTATGCATTGAATTTCACCCCGGGCCAGGGCCGGTTTGAACATGTTGGAAGCGTCGAGCGATCCGGACGCGCCACCTGCACCCACGATGGTGTGCAATTCGTCTATGAAAAGGATTACATCCGGTGATTTTTCCAGTTCATTCATCACGGCCTTCATCCGTTCTTCGAACTGACCGCGGTATTTTGTGCCGGCGACCAGCGACGCAAGATCAAGGGTCACCACGCGTTTCCCGAACAGTACGCGCGAAACCTTCTTCTGGATGATGCGAAGGGCAAGACCTTCCGCTATTGCCGTCTTACCCACACCGGGTTCGCCGATCAGTATCGGGTTATTCTTCTTTCTCCTGGAAAGGATCTGGGCCACGCGTTCAATTTCCTTTTCACGACCCACGATAGGGTCGAGCTTATTGTCTTCCGCGAGCCTTGTGAGGTCACGCCCAAAGTTATCCAGGACGGGAGTTCTCGACTTTTCAATGCCCTTCTTCTCTTTGCCGGATGCGCCGGTGCCAAATATTTTCGAAGAGTCTTCATCCGGATCATCCGTGTCTGACGACGCCATTGGATTTTCGGTTTGATACTCCAGCATTTCCTTTACTACTTCGTAGTTGACATCAAACTTATTGAGTATCTGGGTAGCCAGGTTGTCCTGATCCCTTAGTATCGATAGCAGTAAGTGCTCTGTGCCGATCAACTGAGCCTTAAAGATCTTCGCCTCGAGGTAGGTTATCTTTAAGACTTTTTCGGAGGCTTTTGTAAGCGGGATATTAGCAAGATTCTTTACCTCGTGTGTAGCTGTCCCCTTGGAGATCTTCTCTATCTCTGTGCGGAGTTCATCCAGAGGAACCCCGAGTTTTTTCAAGACGCCAACCGCCACTCCCTCGCCTTCCCGGACCATGCCGAGCAGGAGATGTTCGGTGCCGATGTAATCGTGCCCCAGACGAAGCGCTTCCTCCCTGCTTAGCGAGATCACCTCTTTAACCCGATTGGAAAATTTAGCTTCCATAGTGGAATTTATGTATTGATTAATTGTAAATGTAAAATTTTATTTGGGTTCTTTTTCTACTCAAAGTGAAGATTTAATACGCTTAACGTATCCTGGTTTTTATTTGTTCATTAACCCTTTTGCCCCCGACTGCACGAGCAATCCGGCATCAGGTCCCGTACAAAACACCAGGTCGACCACGCTGAGATCAGGTGCAAACTTACTGCCAAATACCTGGGTGTAGATAACAGGGAAATTCGATTCCGCGCATTCTGCCGATTTTTTGGCTTTTATGGTATTCCTCAGGTCGATAATTGAGCCTGGCGTCTCTTTTTCATACCCGGTACTTTCCGTTATGGGAATTTCGAGCCGGAGCCACTTAAGACATAATGACAGCAATTGCATATTCAGGTCGTAAAGAAACCGGTTCCGGCGGAATAATACTTCGTGTAACCCAGCCCCGTAGAATTCGAAGAACGGGGCTTTGCCATAAGCAGACTGAATGGCCCTCCAGTGCCGGTTTAGCCATTTCTGGCTGTAATCTATTCTGACGTCAGCTATCACTATTTTCCCATGCCTGGCCGCGACCGGAACAACCAAACGGTCCGTGCCTCGTGCAGTATTTATACAACACCGGTTTCGGTAGGACTGTTTCACATAGTATTCATGTTTTTCAATAACGACCTTATCAAAAGGCTGGAGTTGAATGAAGTAGGAAACAGGGGGCAGGTATTGGGTTTCAATCAGGGCGCCGGGCACGTTAATGCAATATATTTTTTCAAATGTAAATGGGATGTTTGAAACGGGAACTTTTTCCCTCATTTTCATACAAGTGGATATCTGTCCACAGTGCGGGGATTACTGCTCGATAATACCTAATCCCTGCCGGATGAGTACGATTTCGTCGCCGGTACAATCTACTACGGTTGACGGGATATTTCCTCCCGGCCCGCCATCGATTACGAGATCCACCGTGTGCTTGAAATCTTCGTAAATCTCTTCGGGGTCGGTGGTGTACTCCTTTATGTGATCATCGGCTTTTATAGAGGAGGTGATCACCGGGTTGCCAAGCGCACTCACCAACGCGCGAGGGATGGCGTGATCGGGTATCCGGATACCCACCGTTTTCTTGTTGATGTCAAGAATCCGGGGTACCCTGCTGCTGGACTCCAGAATGAACGTAAAAGGCCCGGGAAGGTTTTTCTTTAAGAGCTTGAATACAGCGGTGTCGATCTTCCTGGCATATTCGGAAATATGGCTCAGGTCATTGCAGATAAATGAGAGGTCTAACTTCTGGGGCTTGATGCCGATGATGTGGCAAAGTTGCGCAATGGCTTTGCGGTTGAGAAGGTCGCAGCCGATTCCGTATACGGTGTCCGTCGGATAGATAACGATGCCTCCCCTGGCGAGGATCTCTACTGCGTGTCCTATTTTGCGCGGTTCCGGGTTTCGCGGGTGTATGGGCAGGAATTCGGCGGCCATAGGTTAAAATCCTGCCGCCAAGGTAGTAAACGGGTCTGGTAAAAATTCATTTAGTATTTTTGTCAGTAATTGTGATCCATGCGTGTCAGTAAAAAACTTATCGTCTTTTTGGTGTTGTCCATCCTGGGGATCTCGTTCTCGTTTTATGCCTACCAGGTGGTGTATACGCCGAATATCCTCGTCGACAGGGAAGACCGGGTTCTCATAATTCCGAACGACGCTACCTTTAAATCGGTTCAGCAACAGTTGCATGAAGGCCGCTACATAAATGACCTCATCTCCTTCAGCTTTCTTGCCAGGCTGATGAATTACGACCGGGCCATCAAGCCGGGACGTTATGTTCTCCGGTCCGGTATGTCGAACATGCAGGCGATCCGGTTGCTGCGCTCCGGCAACCAGGTGCCGGTCAGCATGCGATTTCACAATGTCCGGACCCTGGATGAATTGCCCGGGAAGATCACGGACAACCTGATGATGACGCCACCCGCGTTCGATTCGGCGCTGATGCGGTTTGTTTCGGTCAACCCTTATGGATTCAATAAGGACAACGTTATCGCGATGTTCATCCCCAATACGTATCAGGTGTATTATGATGTTTCGCCGGATGATCTCATTGAAAGGATGCACCAGGAATATGAAAATTTCTGGTCGGAAGAAAACCTTGCACTGGCTGCGAAGACCGGGTTAACGCCGGTGGAAATCTCAATACTTGCTTCCATTGTGCAGGCAGAGACGATCAAGGCGGACGAGGCTCCCGTTATTGCAGGCTTGTACCTGAATCGCCTGAAGAAGGGTATTGCCCTTCAGGCGGACCCCACCCTGAAGTTTGCACTCAGGGACTTCACCATCAAGCGGATATTGAATGTGCACAAAGAGGTGGACTCCCCGTATAACACATACACTCATGCGGGGCTGCCCCCCGGGCCTATCAACATGCCCGAAATTGCATCGCTTCAGGCCGTGCTGAACTATACGCCCAGTGACTACCTGTACATGTGCGCAAAAGAAGACTTTTCCGGCTCTCACAATTTCACCGGAAGCTACCAGGAGCACCTGCGCAATGCCATCCGCTACCAGACCGCCCTGACACGGGAGCAGCGGAAGGCTGCCGCCCAGCGAAGAGGAGATTAACAACATGCGGTCCAAACATAAATACGTAAACCCATACGCACCTAAACCCATAACGATTGTACATTTCTGAAACATCGGTACGCGTACGCTATGGAGAGACTGACCAGATGGGCTATGTGTACTACGGAATTTATGCCATGTACTACGAGGTTGCACGGGTCGAGAGTTTACGGCAGTTGGGAGTTACGTACAGGGAGATTGAATTAATGGGGGTAATGATGCCTGTGCTGGAAAACAGGTCGAAGTTTCTGGCGCCAGCGAGGTATGATGAAGTGTTGCGGATAGTCACCGTACTTCGGGAGCGCCCGGGTGTCCGGGTTAAATTTGAATACACCATTTACAACGAAGCAAATGAACTGATCCATGAAGGCGAAACGCTGCTTGCGTTTGTTGATAAGTCCACCGGAAGACCCTGTCGTCCGCCCCAGGCAATGCAGCAGGTTTTGGAACCTTTCTTTAAATGAAGTACAAGTACAAACGTTTATTCCTGACATGGAATCCAGGCAGGCTTTTTATCGACTGGATGCGAAGGATACGTTTTCAGCGGTATGAAAATGTTTCTCTCTATACGCTGGCCAGGACGTTCCTGCGCAAACTGGAAAAAGATGAGATCATCGACCGGGCAAACGGTGTTGCATTCAATTTCATCCTGGCGATTTTTCCTGCCGTCCTGTTCCTGTTCACCCTCATCCCGTATTTCAGTCGCGTGGTGCCGGATGTGAATGAAACGAGCATTATTTCCTTTCTGAATAATATCCTGCCGGACAGCATGTCGCCGGCCATTACGCACACCATCGAAGACATCGCCAACAACACCCGGGGTGGCCTGCTTACTTTTGGTTTTTTGTTTTCACTGTATCTCTCCACCAACGGTATGATGTCGCTCATGCGGGCGTTCAATGCATGCTACAAGACCAACGAAAACCGGAGCGGTTTGCGGATGCGGCTGATCGCCACAGCACTTACAGTAAGTCTGGCCTTCGTCCTTATTCTGGCCATCATCCTGTTGGTGGTGGGACAGCTTGTGCTGGACTATACGGCGGGCAAGCTTTCCGGCTTTGAGTGGCTGAACGTAAGCGACTATACAGTTTACATGTTCCTTATCCTCCGGTTTGTGGTGATCTTCATCGTCTTTTTTATCGCTATTGCCATTGTGTATTATTTCGGGCCTGCTATTCACTATAACTGGCGTTTTTTTTCCTCGGGATCGTTTATCGCGACCTTGCTGAGCCTGCTGGTAACCTATGGTTTTTCATTTTACATCACGAATTTCGGCACCTACAATAAACTGTACGGTTCGATCGGCGTGCTGATCGCCCTGATGGTATGGGTACAATTGATCACGATCGTGCTGATGGTGGGTTACGAGCTCAACGCCAGCGTCCACCAGGCCATCCGGACGCAGGTTATGCTGAATGCGCGGAAGAACTGGAAAACGTAAGGGTGTAAAGCGATAGCCGCGCTGCAGCTCCTGATTTTATCGAATTAGGACTTCGGACCTCTATCCGAAAACGAGGCCAGATCTTACCCCTTATTGATTGAACATGAAGTACCCTTGATCAGGGCTGTTCCCCGGATGAATGATTTGCCGAATTTCGCTATTGAAGAAAAATCATCACCGCAGCATAAATTGCCAGGTGGCTTAACCGTATGCGAAGCTTCTTTAATGCCTGCGTAATATGGTATTCAACGGCCTTTGCCGATACATGCATCTCCGTGGCGATCTCATCGTTGCTGTACCGGTCGAATTTGCTCATGCGAAAAATAGTACGGGTTGTTGCGGGAAGTTTCTCCAACTCCGTGTTAATCATACCTAACGTCTCCTCATACGCTATCCCTTCTTCTATCGGGTAGATTTCTTCCCTAAAGTTCTCCAGCGAGTGCTTTTTCAGCCTTTCCTGGCAGGCGATCTTATCGTATTGATCGTAAATCCTGTTTTTCATGCATTTTAGAAGGTAAGCCTCCATGTCTTTAACATGGGTAAGCTCCTCTCTTTTTAGCCAAAGCTTTACAAAGACATCCTGTACCAACTCCCGGGCAGTGGTCTTGTCCCGGAAATAGTTATATCCAAGGCAATACAGCCTTTTCCAGAGGACGTTATAAATCTCCCCGAACTCTGCCTCGGATAAAGCCTTGAATCTTTTTTTAATCAAGCTGAAAAGGAATTTCCTTATGAAAGTTAGAAAAATGCAACCGATTTAAAAAATTCCGCAATCGTTATTAGGGTTATTGCCCGCTTCAACCTTCTTACACATATAAGGGCTTATTTTCTAAAATTTTAGCATGGATCAACAAGAATTGACGTACCTGATTAAACGCTATAAATCGGGAACGGCAACCCGGGAAGAAATCAGCAAACTGGAAAAGTTCTGGAATGAGGCAAACCGGGATACATCCTTTATGGATGCCCATACCACAACCGAGCTGCTGGAGACAGGACGACAAATGTTCAACGCAATAAGATACGAGATCGGCAAACAGGAGCGCACAATTGGCATTCCCCTGTTGTCAAACCCCCTGTTCTACAGAGCAGCGGCCGCTGTGCTGATCTTGCTGACGGTGTCCATATGGTCTTATGTTGGCTTGAACCGGACCACGGAGGTCCGCACAGGCTTTGGTGAGCGGCTGACCATTTCCCTTCCGGATAAATCCAATGTCGTGCTAAATGGAAATTCTGTTCTTCGCTATTCCGATTCATGGGGTGAGGAGACTACAAGAGAAGTGTGGATAGAAGGTGAAGGCTTCTTTTCCGTAACCCATACTCAAAACCACCAGAAGTTTATAGTCCATGCTTCCGATCAGCTAAATGTTGAGGTATTGGGTACGAAATTCAATGTAAAGGCCCGTCACGATGTGTCCGAGGTGATGCTCACCGAAGGTCAGGTAAAACTAGGACTGCCTGAAAATTCAGAGGCTGCTCCTGTATTTCTAAAACCCGGCGAACTGGCTACAAAGAATGACAATCGTTTATCAAAGCGAAAGGTGAAACAGAAGCAGTTCACTTCGTGGATGGAAGATAAGTTATTCTTCGAAAGGACCCCGCTCAGCGAGGTCGCCATAATACTGAAAGAAACATATGGATTGCGGGTGACTTTCGGGGACCGTGAATTGGAAAAAAGAGAGCTCTCTGGTGAAATATCTTCCGCAACAGCTGATGATATTTTGTACGCAATCGCAGAAACCTTCAGTCTCAAAGTAGAGAAGGACGGACAGTCTGTGATTATTTCTGTAAAAGACAATTAACCATATCTGCATTACCCAACTAAACTAACCAGGCATGTCAAAATATTACCTGATTTTCAAGATCTCAAGATGGTGCTTTTTGACGATAGCACTTACGAGCTATGTGCAATTGGTTGCAGCTCAGGAACGACTCTATGCCGATGCTAAGGCCAAGATCGGGTATTCGCACGAGCAGCAACGGCCTTTGCGTGAAGCCCTCGGTGAGTTGCAAACTCATTTCAACGTCTCTTTCGTTTATGAATCTGTAGTTGTTGAAGGAAAGGAAGTTTCCGGTGCGGTGAAGTATAGAAGTAGTATTGAAAGCACCTTAAACGGACTTCTGAACCCTGTAGGGTTAAAGTTTAAAAGGATCAATAAACGTACGTATTCCATTTTATCAAAATCAGGTCCGGGGAGGAAGCCCAAATCAGATGCGGCAATACATACTGAAAAGCCCGATGGTAGTTCCTTTGGCGGTTTTGCCTCATTCAACGTGTTAGTGGATATCCCTTTGGAGGAGCTAACCCCTGAGTTTGTTGTGAAAGGAAAAGTGTTGGATGAGTTAGCCAGTCCCATTCCCGGAGCCAACGTTTTGCTGAAGGGGACCGCCATAGGAACCAGCACTGATGCAAACGGGGAATATTCCATTACCGTTCCGGATGAAAATGCGATTTTGGTCTTCAGTTTTATCGGCTATGTGAGTGAAGAAATTACAGTAGGCGATCGGACGGAGATCAATATTACCCTCACTCCGGATATCAGACAGTTGAATGAAGTGGTGGTGGTTGGGTATGGTACACAAAAGAGAACGTCTGTAACCGGCGCAATATCTTCTGTTTCCTCGGAGGAGATCGGTGTTCAACCTGTGATTAATATCGGTCAGGCTTTGCAGGGAAGGGTCGCCGGTGTAACAGTCGTTAATAATGGCGCTCCCGGTGCTGCCCCTATTGTCAGAATAAGAGGCGTCGGTACGGTCAATAATGCCAATCCCCTGTATGTAATTGACGGATTTCCCACCGGGGATCTGAACAGTATCAATACCAAAGATATTGAATCGATAGAAGTCTTAAAAGATGCAAGCGCTGCAGCTATTTATGGCTCAAGAGCAGCAAATGGTGTAATTCTGGTTACAACAAAACGAGGTACCCATAAGAAATTAAGTGTAAACCTGGACAGTTACTACGGAGTGGAGCAGGCCTGGAGAAAGCTTGACCTGTTAAATGCAGAACAATATATCGATTATGCTTCCGAGCTTCTTTTGAATTCAGGGGCGGTGATCCCTCCCAGAATTGCGGCAGGATTGGACGAGCCCATTAATTCGACAACTTCCCAGACCTTCAGACAAACCAATACCGATTGGCAGGACGAAATGTTCAGGTCGGCCCCCATCCAGCAATACAAAGCTGAAATGATGGGCGGTTCAGAAAAATCCAGAATGTTCGCCTCGTTCGGATACTTTGACCAGGAAGGAATCATGCTGGGTACAGGCTACAGGAGGGGCGATGCAAGATTCAATTCAGATCATGAGATCTCCAAGAGAATCACTTTTGGTCAGAACTTTTACGTAGCCTATGATGAAAGAAAGGTAGAGCAAAATGCGGGAGGCAGAACCCAACTTCAGCACATCATTCGCAGTTCTCCCTACTTTCCTGTTTACAATCCTGATAATTACGGCGGATTTTTTGGCGCGCAAGGCGTGGATGCTTCAGACCCTGAAAACCCGGTCAGAGTAGCATCGATGGACCAGCAAAATCAACAACGGCTTAAATTCCTGGGCAGCGCTTATGTGGATGTTAAACTTTTCGAATTCTTATCGTACCGCTTCCAGGGTGGCGTCGACTACGTGGATTATACCCAGAGAACTCATTTGCCTGCCTACAGCACCGGAGAAGGCGGGTATTCCTCAAGGTCAAATGCAAACATCAATCAAAACCGCCAGGACTTTGTATCTGTCATCCTGACCAATCAATTATCGTTTAATAAAACGTTTGGCCGGCACGCCATTAGTGCTACTGCAGTTGCTGAGCAACAGACCTTCACCTTTACCCAGGTATCGGGTCAAGGTAACAATACCCAGTCAAATGACATAAAGGAGCCTGTTGCATTGGCCAATGTAAGCTTTAACGGAAGCAGGTCTGAATCAGCTTTGATATCGTATGTGGGAAGGATAAACTATGAATATGCAGACAAGTATTTATTAGGTGCTTCCTTCCGACGTGATGGTTCTTCGAGATTTGGTCCCGGTAATAAATGGGGAAGCTATCCTGCCGTTTCCGTGGGCTGGCGATTGAATGAAGAAGGATTTTTGAGCGATAACAATTTAATCAGCGACCTGAAACTTCGGGCGAGCTACGGGCTTACCGGCAATAACAACACCAGAAACAATGATTATCCCTTTATATCAACAATTTCAGGTAACCAAATCTACGAATTTGACAATACAAGCAGCGTAGCCTCAACCGGTTATACCATAAGAGGATTGGCTAACCCTGACCTCAAATGGGAAACAACATATATGTCAAATATTGGACTGGACCTGGGGCTTTTGGCCAGTAAGATAACGTTGACGGCAGAGTATTTCAGTAACAAGACCACGGATATGATCCTTCCGCTGCCGGTCCCGGTATCGTATGGATATGACGGGGTCCCGATCGCGAATCTGGGCGAAGTACGAAATAAAGGGTTTGAGCTTCAATTGGGGTATAACAAATCTGAGGGTGATCTGACTTTCACCGCTTCCGGCAACGTTTCCGTTGTAAGAAATGAAGTTCTTGATTTGGGTGACGAAGGCACTACCATATCCAGCGGCGAATGGTATGGCGATAATTTAACAAACACTAAGGTCGGACAACCCATTGGTTTTTTTAACGGATATATTACGGATGGGATATTCCAGACCGGAGAAACTTCTACCCTGCAACCCGATGCCCAACCGGGCGACATTCGGTTTAGGGATGTTAATGAAGACGGCGCTTTAAACAGTGACGACAAACAAAACATCGGGCATTTCCTTCCTGATTTTTCATACGGGATCAACTTCTCAGCGAATTGGAAAGGTTTTGATGCAAGCCTTTTCATGCAGGGCGTTTCGGGAAATGAGATTTACAGTGTTGTGAAATATGAATTGGAAGGCATGACCAGGCTGTTTAACTCAGGAACTGCAGTGTTGGACCGGTGGACTCCCGAAAACACCAACACCAATGTCCCAAGAGCTGTTTCAGGAGACCCGAGCGGAAATGCACGGGCTTCCGATCGTTTTGTGGAAGACGGATCTTACTTCAGAATAAAAAATCTGACGATAGGTTATAATTTTCCGACCGCACCGCTTTCTTCATTGACCAACAATTCGCTTACAAGACTCAGGGTCTATGTGACCGCACAAAACCTGGTTACCATAACCAAATATGAAAGCGGGTACGATCCTGAGATCGGAAATAGAAATAACGAAAACTTAACTGCTCCACTTTCGCAATCGCTTATTCAGGGAATTGATTTTGGTCAATACCCGCAGTCCAGGAGTGTACTTGTTGGCCTTCAGCTTGGCTTTTAAGACGTAAAGAAGCTTATCATTTTGAACTCATTATTCAAAAAATAATAACGGCAATGAAAAGAAAATTAATATTGGTGGCAATTGGAATGTTTGCATTTTCCTTGTCCTGTAACGATGATATACTGAACAAAAGCAACCCCAACGAATTTACGCCCGATACCTTTTATAAAAACAGCACACAGATAGTCGGCGCTGTAAATGCGGTGTATTCCAGCTTGCAAAGCCTGGACCTTGTTTGCAGGGAATACTACTTTGTTCATGATCTGAGATCAGACGATATGGGATCGGGTGGAGGACAATTGGAAACTCCGAGAGCCCAGTTACTTACCGGTACGCACGATCCGGCCAACTCACTTCTCACAAGTGTATGGCGCGGATGGTACCGGCTCATTCACCAGGCAAACCAGGTAATTGAAAATGCGCCCAATGCTTCCGAGGACGTGACCGAAGAACTGAAAGCACGCGTGATCGGTGAGGCAAAATTTCTCAGGGCCTGGGCCTATTTTGATTTAGCGACACTGTTCGGAGGAGTTCCTCTAATGGAAACTTATGCGACGGACATTGGCGAGGATAAGCCGAGAGCAAGCGAGGATGAGGTATATGCCTTAATAGTATCGGACCTTCAGAGTGCAATAGAGTCCCTTCCTTTAAAAGCTTCTTATGACAACAACAATATCGGCAGAGCAAGCAAGGAAGCCGCGCAAGCCATGCTGGCAAGAGCTTATATGCAAAGAGGACAATATGAAGAGGCGAAACCTTTCCTGCAGGCAATTATTGACGGAGGAGCTTTTGCTAACTGGAAAAACATTCCATATATCGAAAACTTCAGGGAAGAAATGGAGTTTAACGCCGAGTCCCTTTTTGAAGTCGCGTTTTCTTATGATTTCGGGGGTTCGAGTTGGGATGGCACAGGGCAGGGAACACAAACCGAAGTCACTTTCCGCGGCCAGGAATATGGGCCAACGGCCTGGAGAAATGTGATCCCTTCCGTTTCCTTGTTGGCCGAATATGAAACGGCAGCGAACGGGGACCCAAAAGATGACCCGCGGTACGGTGAATCATTCTATTTCATCGGCGATACCTATGACAATGGAACGAAGACCATCACCGATATGCAGGGTAATGATCCTAAGATCAGCTGGAAAAAGTATCAACGAATCTACAAGGCTGCCGATGAAGAGCAGAGATCGGGTATTAATATGAGAGTAATACGATATACGGAAGTGCTGTTGAATATGGCTGAATGTGAAAACGCCACGGGAAATGATCCGGCAGCAATTGATTATTTGAACGAGGTCCGGTCCAGGGCCGGAGTTGAGATGCCTCCGTATCCAACCGCCAATTATCCCGTAGACAGTCCCGAAGAAGTCTTCAGGGCCATTGTTCACGAGCGAAGGGTTGAACTTGCCGGTGAACAAATCAGAAACAGAGACCTTCTCCGGTGGAGAACGCTGGATAAATTAGCCACAGAACCCATCTCGTACTTTACGCCTAAACATTCCCTGGCGCCCATTCCCCAGCAGGAAATCGACAGCAATGCAGCAATCGATCAGGCCGATCAAAACCCGGGTTACTGATCTTTCAATGTAAGAGCATTTGCCTTAAGGAGCGGGATATAACTTGCTCCTTTTTCTTTACATTCATCCAGGTAATGAAGCAGATTTAGTAAAATTACGTTTTCCATAACCAATGCATTATTACGCATGAAGCATTTCCGGCTGGATATGAATTACTCATTTTTACGATGCACTGGCATAGGTATTTGTTTGGCCTCACTGATAGTTTGTTGTAAGCCCGGCGAGGACACATTATTCCAGCTCCTTCCCTCCGCAGAAACAAATATTTCTTTCAATAATAAATTAACGGAAACGGATAGCTTCAATGTATTAACGTTTGAATATATATACAACGGCGCAGGTGTTGGCGTCGGCGATGTGAACGATGACGGGTTAACGGACATATTTTTCGCGGGAAACATGGTTCCGAATGCCTTATACCTCAACAGGGGCGACTTCAAATTTGAAGATGTCACAGAGAAAGCCCTGATACAAACTGATTTGTGGTGTACAGGCGTATCAATGATTGACATTAACCAGGACGGACTTTTGGATATATATGTCTCCACGATCCAGCCGCATATGGACAAACCATCGGTTCCTAACCTTCTTTTCCTGAATAAAGGAATGAATAACGATGGCGTTCCGGTATTTGAAGAAGTTGCCGCCAAAATTGGCCTTGCCGATTCGAGCTATTCAACGCAGGCTGCTTTTCTTGACTACGACCTTGACGGTGATCTCGACATGTATCTTTTAACAAATGCGCTCGAGTATTACAATCGAAACCAGGCCATTGGACAAAAAAACGACGGTACGGGCAGAAGCGTTGATAAATTCTACCGCAACGAGGGGACAGTAAACGGATTACCCTTTTTCCGGGATGTATCCAGGGAAGCAGGGATCCAGTCAGAAGGATGGGGACTGGGCATAGTTGTAAATGATATTAATAACGATGGTTATCCCGATGTATACGTTGCCAATGATTTTCTCTCCAACGATCACCTCTTTATTAACAACGGAAACAATTCATTTACCAACAACATTGCTTCAATCCTTAAACATCAGGAGCAGAATGGAATGGGAATGGATATAGCCGACATCAACAATGACGGATTGAATGATATTGTTGCCCTGGATATGTTGCCGGACGATAACCTGCGGCAGAAAACCATGTTTTCAAATATCGGTTATGACAGGTTCATGCTCTTCCGCAATAAGGGGTATCAGGATCAGTACATCAGGAATGTTTTGCAACTCAATAACGGCAACAACACATTTAGCGATATCGGATATTTAGCCGGCATTTATGCCACCGACTGGAGTTGGAGTAGTTTGCTTGCAGACTTTGATAACGACGGCTACCGTGATTTGTTTGTCGCCAATGGCTATCGCAAGGATATTACCGATCAGGATTTTATCGCTTACAGCAAAGAGCTCAGTATGTTCAGCACCGATGGAAACCGGTTGAATACGATCCGGCAGGAGGTCGAGAAGTTGCCCGGTGTTAAAAAGCCCAATTTTCTTTTTAGAAATAACGGCGATCTTACGTTTTCCGATAAGGCTTCTGAATGGGGACTGGATCAGCCTTCCTATTCCAATGGCGCCGCCTATGCGGATTTTGATAACGATGGCGATCTGGACATCGTGACCAACAATATCAACGATGAAGCGTTCATCTACCGGAATGATCTCATCAGTGATCAAACCAAAACCGAAAACAGTTTTCTCCGGATTAAACTCGTCGGAGAAACAGGAAACCTGCAGGCCCTGGGAACAAAGATCCGCGTATACGTAGGTGAGAAAATATTTTACGCGGAACATCAGATACAAAGAGGCTATAAATCAACGGTTGAAAATGTGGACCACTTCGGACTGGGAAAGGTGAGTTCCGGTAAAGTGGATTCAATAGAAATTGCCTGGTTGAGCGGGAAAAGTCAGGTCCTTAAGAACATACCAGCAGGTCAGACGATCACGTTGAGAGAGAACGATGCGGTAACGGGGAGGGAAACGGAAACACCTCCGTCACCCTGTTTGGAAGAGGCACATGCTGTTCTTAACATTCAATTTAAGCACCAGGAGAAGGATTTTGTGGATTTCCTGCAAGGTCAGTTTCTTTTACCCCACAAACACTCTCAGGGCGGTCCCGGCATAACCGTTGGCGATGTGAACGGCGACGGTCTCGAAGATTTTATACTCGGTGGTTCTGCTTCCAAAAGCGCTACGGTATTCTTTCAGAAAAAAGACAATTCTTTTAGAATGGATTCCCTTCATACCAAGGATTCTGAGGATATGGGGTTGCTTCTGTTTGATGCCGATAACGACAATGACCTTGATTTATATTGTGTCAGTGGAAGCTCGGAGTTCAAGAGTGAAACTGCCCGTTACCAGGATAGATTCTACAGAAATTCGGGGAATGGCGAATTCATTTTTGATGCCCAGGCTCTTCCTGAAATAACGAGCAGTGGCAGTTGTGTCGTGGCAAACGATTTTGACCAGGATGGTGATTTGGATTTGTTTGTGGGAGGCCGGATTGTCTCCATGCGGTATCCCGAGACTCCGGAAAGCTTTCTATTGATAAACAATGGTAACGGAGTATTTGAAAATAGAACAGCACAACTTTCTCCGGAAATAAGCAGGATCGGAATGGTAACCGCTGCACTCTGGACGGATATAAACAATGACGGCTGGACAGATTTGGCTATTGTGGGCGAGTGGATGCCTATAACGTTTTTTATCAACAATGCCGGCGGGTCATTTACTTCGCTGAAACTCCCCGATTCTTCGGGATGGTGGAACAGCATATCGGGAGGAGATTTTGATAATGATGGCGATATCGATTACATAGCGGGAAATCTTGGATGGAATTCGATCTATAAAGCGTCCGTTGAGGAGCCTGTCTCTATTTGCGCAAAGGATTTTGATGCCAATGGATCAGTCGATCCTATACTATGCAGATACATTCAGGGAAAGGAGTACCCCGTTCATCCGAGAGATGCCTTAACCGGACAAATTCCAAGCTTAAAAAGTAATTTACTTCGTTACTCAATGTATGGAGGAATGGGGATAGCCGACATTATTCCTAAGGAAAAGCTTAAAGGCGCCTTGACATTAAAGAGCACGCTGTTTTCTTCAGTTTATATTGAAAACACAGGCAATACCAATTTTAAGATAAAAGCGCTTCCTGCAGAAGCTCAGTTTGCTCCGCTGTTCGGTATTTCTGTAACCGATGTAAATGAAGACGGAAACCTTGATGTTCTTACCGTTGGCAATTCTTATGCTTCCGAACCGTTATCCGGATTGTATGATGCGGGAATTGGAAATTATCTCCGCGGAGACGGAAGAGGGAATTTTGAAGCGGTTTCTTTAGTGGAATCAGGTTTTTTTGTCGACGGCGATGCGAAGGCATTTGCACAGCTTACGTTGAATGACGGAAAGCAGGTATATCTCATTACTCAAAATAGAGATAGTCTGAAGGTGTTTACAAAACCCAATCCCCAAGCGAACCAACAGGGTGAAATAATCAGAATAAAACCTCTGGAAACGTACGCCGTGATCGAACGGAAAGATGGAAAAAAGAGAAAGGTGGAATTCTACTTCGGCAGCGGA
>DATBVZ010000327.1:0-2964 GCA_036515095.1 Cyclobacteriaceae bacterium
TTCTCGCACTCCTGATCTATCTCATTCAGGTCATCGGTCCGGCATTCTGGATCTGGTTTGCCATGGTTGCATCCGTGTTCGCACTGCTGATGAATATGTTCTATACATCACTGATACTCCCGCTTTTCAACAAGTTAACGCCACTCGGGGACGGCGAACTGAAGTCAGCGATCGAGTCCTTTGCCCGGAAGGTGAACTTTCCCCTGGATAATGTCTTTGTTATTGACGGATCAAAGCGATCCGGGAAAGCCAACGCATTCTTTTCCGGGATCGGCAAGAAGAAGAAGATCGTGCTGTACGACACATTGATCCAGAATCATTCGACGGAGGAACTGGTTGCCGTGCTTGCGCATGAGGTGGGCCATTTCAAGAAAAAGCACATTGTATGGGGACTTGTCCTGTCCGTGCTGCAGATCGCATTTACGTTGTGGATACTGTCCATGATGGTATACAATGAGAATCTTTCCTTTGCACTGGGTGGCGATCAGTACGCCATTCATCTTAATCTGCTGGCATTCACGATTCTGTTCTCACCCATATCGGGGATTACCGGATTGTTAATGGCAGTCTATAGCCGGAGGAATGAATTCGAAGCCGATGCGTTCGCCAGGAAATACTACAGCGGCCAGGCGCTTGCCGGGGCACTGAAGAAGCTATCCGTGGATTCGCTCTCTAACCTGTTTCCCCATCCCTGGTATGTTTTTTTTCATTACTCCCACCCTCCGTTGTTGAAGCGGCTGGAATCGATCAATGGCTGAATTGCAATAATTCAGTGAAGACAATGTAATTCAATCGGCATGAAAAAACCCCGGGTAACACTGCTGCTGATCGCGATCAACGTATTGGTGTTCGGCTGGATGGCTGTTCATCAGCAAAACATCTGGTTCAACAGGAACCAGGACTTTCTCTACATGCTGGATACCGGCGCTAACTTCAACCCCTTCACAGTCAGCGGTGAATATTGGCGGTTGTTTACTTCCATGGTCCTCCACTGGGGAATTCTTCACCTGGCAGTAAACATGTATGCGTTGTACGGCATCGGCAGGCTGCTTGAAGAATTTCTAGGCCCGTGGCGGCTGATCCTTTTTTACCTGATCACAGGGCTGACAGCAGGCATCTCCAGCCTCCTGTTTAATGTGTATGTCGTGAGCGCCGGCGCTTCAGGAGCGATCTTCGGTCTTTATGGTTACCTCATCATGCAACAGGTACTGGCCAATTTCAGCAACGGGAAGGCCCTTCGGGGTATAGCTATTAATTTTGTACTGTTTGTCATTGTCAACTATGCCGTTGCAAGCCAGGTGAACGTAGATACAGCGGGCCACCTGGGCGGCTTCTTTGGAGGCGTGGCCCTCTGCCTGCTTAATTTTTCCGGCCTGCTCATTCCTGCCTGGCAGCAGGCCATGGTGCTCGTCATTCTGCCCTTTCTGGTTGTCTTTGTGCCGAAGGATCAACTTCATTACTACCGAGCATTCAATCGGGTCACAAAGGCTGACGCGCACCTGCGGTCGGTCTACGGGCAGCTCCTCACGGATGATCAGCGCGCCGACAGCCTGCGTAACGGGGTACTTCCCGAACTTGACTCTGCTCTCGCTGGTCTAAATGGGTTGGTCCGGGTTCCCGCTGAGATCGTATCCGATACCATGGTGTTGCGGCAGTACGCATCACTTCGCAAAGAGGAAGTCAACTACAGGCTATTGGGAATCGAAAAGGAGTCATACGTTTACCTGGACAGTATTGAACACATTGCTGCAATACTGGATTCCCTGCCGCCGCTGCAATACCCGTTGAATCACGAGGGGCGCCAGGACCCGGATGATGATGAGCTTTCCGGGTCCGCAACTGAAGTGCCCGCGCTCATCAAGGTATTTTATGACAGCAACTGGCGGGAGATCCCCGGGCAGGAAGGTGCCCATTTTTTCCGGCTTGGACGCCGCGATTCGCTTGACCGCTGGCAGGGGGATGTCCATGACTACTACCTCGAAGGCGCGATCCAGATGAAGGGCAGGTATTTGAACAACATGCACGATGGTGTCTTCCGGTATTACTCGCGCGAAGGTAAATATGAATCACTGGGCCGCTACGAAAAAGAAAGGCCCGTTGGCAAATGGGAAAACTACCATGCCAATGGGCTCCTGGAGAGCGAGGTATATTATGGCAACGGGTCGTTCACCCGCAGTGTCTATGATTCCCTTGGCAATCCCCAGGTGATGAATGGCGATGGAAAATATACGTCATGGCATTCAAACGGAGCAATAAAAGAAGAAGGCCATTATGTTGAAGGCAGGAAGGACGGGAACTGGTACGGGTACTATTCATCCGGGAAAGGCCACTACCAGGAGTTTTACAGGGACGGTTTGCTGGTACGCGGCGTTGCCCTGGCGGAGGATGGCGAACGATTTGTTTACGACCAGCTCAGTGTATTTCCGTTCCCTGAAGCGGGCATGCCTGCTTATAAGGAATACCTCGTCGCTAACCTGATAAGGCCGGAGAATTCCAAAATGCATCAGGGCGTCGTAGAACTTTCCTTCCTGGTGGATACCGACGGGTCACTGCGCGACTTCGTCGTAATGCAGAGCCTTTGCTCCGCTTGCGACGAGGAAGCCATCCGCCTGGTCAGGGAAGGACCTCCCTGGCGTCCGGGCGTTCTGCGCGGTCACATCAAGACCCCCTCCAATGGCCGCGTGGAAGTCTACTTCTGAGGAAGTTGAAGAGTTGAAGAATTGAATGGTGGTGGTCGGTGGTTTCGACAGGCTCAACCACCGTCGGGCCCTGTAGTATCTCTTCGTCATACCCTAACCTTACCTTATACCTAATACCTTATACCCCCATCTCCCCCTTCCTCACGGCCATCCCCGCACTCCCCAGCACGATCAGCAGGAGCAACCACGACGCGGCGAGGGTGATCTTGTTGCCGACTGTATAGGGCCTGGGTTCGAATCTGAATTCGAGAGTGTGTGTACCGGA
>DATBVZ010000328.1:0-8720 GCA_036515095.1 Cyclobacteriaceae bacterium
CGGCAAACCCTGATCTACCAGTACCTGGAAAAAGATATCGACAATATCGGCGTGCTCAAATTCACCAGGAAGGGCGAATCGTTCATGCGCAAGCCATACCCCATCGAACTGGCGAGGGATCATGATTTCACCACCATCGCCGATGAGGAAGAAGAATCTCCGGAACGGTCGTCCTCTGCAAAAGCTTACGACGACAAGCTTTTTGAGATCCTGAAAACGCTTCGCAAGCGAATTGCCAAAGATAGAAATCTTCCACCGTATGTGATCTTTCAGGATCCTTCGCTGGAAGAAATGGCAACCACCTATCCCACCACCAAAGAGGAGATGGCTTCCGTCAATGGCGTGGGGATGGGAAAGGTGAATAAATTTGGTGATGAGTTTCTCGAAGCCATTCAGAACTACGTGGATGAAAATGACATTGAGACTGCAACGGAAGTTGTTGTCAAATCTTCTGTCAATAAATCGAAGATCAAGATATATATCATCCAGCAGATCGACAGAAAGATCGACCTGGAAGAAATAGCTGAGTCAAAGAACATTGCGTTCGAAGAACTTCTTACCGAAATCGAGAATATATGCTATTCCGGCACAAAACTGAATATTGATTACTACATCGATCAGGTACTCGACGCCAATAAGCAGGACGAGATTTTTGAATATTTCCTCAATTCGCATACGGACAGTATTGATGAAGCCATGAACGATGAAGCCAATGGCGAGTATACGGAGGAGGAACTCCGCCTGATGCGGATAAAATTTCTGTCGGAATACGCCAACTAGGATCGAAAACGTCGTGAAGTCAGGTTCAGTGCCCGGTAAGCACTGAACCTGATTTTTTAGTACGAAAACCCAATTCTCCCATTATCTTTGGGTATTAACCGGATTTGTCGGGCGATCCGACTTGGGAACTTTTGGGAATGACCCGGGAACATGGCAATGCCGGGCAGGATTTAAGCAACGCTTCATGAATATCCTTATTATCGGCAACGGAGGGAGAGAACATGCTCTTGCCTGGAAAATAAAGCAAAGCGGGAGGTGCGACGAACTTTTTGTCGCTCCCGGGAACGCCGGAACTTCCAGGCTGGCCTGCAACCTTCCCGTCGGTGTGGATGATTTTGAGGGACTTGCAAAATGCTGCCTTGAAAAATCGATAAAATTGGTCGTTGTTGGGCCCGAAGGCCCGCTCGTCAGGGGAATCCGTGATTATTTTGAGAACGATCCCGGGCTCAAAGACATAGCCCTGGTTGGACCCGGCAGGGCAGGCGCCCAATTGGAAGGCAGCAAAGATTTTTCCAAGCAATTTATGCTTCGGCACGGAATACCGACGGCCAGGGCCATGGCCTTCAACGTATCGGAGCTGCGGTACGCCCTGGACTATGTATCCACCTGCAAGCCACCAATCGTACTGAAGGCCGATGGGCTTGCAGCCGGCAAAGGCGTTATAATAAGTATCAGCCAACGTGAGGCTCAATATGAACTGCGGGAAATGCTTGTCAACCGCAAGTTTGGCGAAGCGAGTACCAAGGTGCTGATTGAAGAATTCCTGAACGGCATTGAGCTGTCGGTATTCGTACTAACGGATGGCAACAGCTATGTCCTGCTGCCGGAAGCGAAGGACTATAAGCGAATCGGTGAGGGGGATACGGGCCCTAACACGGGCGGAATGGGAGCTGTTTCACCGGTGGTGTTTGCCGACGCAGCGTTCATGCAGAAGGTGGATGAGCAGATTGTAAAACCAACGATTAACGGGTTAAAAGCGGAGGGCATTGCCTATAAGGGCTTTATATTTATCGGACTTATGAATGTAGGAGGAAATCCTTTTGTTATTGAGTATAATGTACGGCTGGGTGATCCCGAGACCCAGGTAATACTGCCCCGGATCAAATCTGATTTCGTGGATTTGTTGATGGCTGCAGCGGAGGGGAGTCTTCGGGACGTGCCCCTTACCATTGATGATCACCATGCCGTAACCGTGGTTATGGTCTCAGGTGGATATCCGAACGGATACAAAAAGGGACTTCCAATACAAGGATTGAGCGATGACCACGATGCGCTGGTCTTTCACGCAGGTTCCTCCCGTAGCGATGGCCACGTGGTCACGGACGGAGGAAGGGTATTGGCTGTTACCGGAGTGGATCACTCACTTGATGGAGCGCGCAAGAAAGCGTATGAAACCGCGGGACGCATCCACTGGGACGAAGTTTACTTCAGAAAGGATATTGGAAGGGATTTGTTGAAACTGGTATAAATTTTCTAGCATGGCGTGTTCGTGTGGGTCGGGCAAGGGAACAAAGACGGCGGGTTGCCAGAACAATGGTGCGTGCCTTACGGGCGGCTGCAATAAGATGAATGTCTTCGATTGGTTGTCCAACATGGACCTGCCGCCGGAAGACCGGTTTGATATTGCTGAAGTCCGGTTCAAGAACGGCAGGAAGGACTTCTTCAGAAACAAAGAAAAATTCACGCTGATTACCGGTGATGCGGTTGTCGTCGAAGTTCCCAATGGCCATCATATCGGTTACGTATCCATGCAGGGTGAACTGGTGAGACTCCAGATGCAAAAAAAGAAGATCCTTATAGACGATCAGATAAAGAAAATTTACAGACTCGCTCATCAGAAGGACCTGGAAAAATTTGAGGATGTAAAAAAGCGCGAGCTGCCCACGCTGTACCGGACCCGGGAGATCATTCGCAACCTGAAGCTTGGAATGAAACTGTCTGACGTTGAATACCAGGCAGACAACACCAAGGCAACATTCTTTTACTCTGCCGATGACCGCGTTGATTTCAGGGAGCTCATCAAGATCCTGGCCGCCGAATTTCGCATTCGCGTTGAGATGCGTCAGATCAGCCTGAGGCAGGAAGCAGGACGGCTTGGAGGAATCGGGGTATGCGGCCGCGAACTGTGCTGTTCCACATGGCTGGGCGATTTCAAAAATGTCACTACCAGCGCGGCCCGCTATCAAAACCTGTCGCTGAATCCCAGCAAGCTTTCGGGACAATGCGGCCGGCTGAAATGCTGTCTGAACTATGAGTTGGAAACGTATCTGGAAGCGTTGCAGGACATACCCAGGATGGAGGGTCCGCTGCTCACGGAAAAGGGATCGGCTGCATTGCAAAAGACCGACATCTTCAGGAAGATAATGTGGTTTGGCTACAGTGAAGAGAATACATGGTACCCGCTGAACATCCAGCGGGTAAATGAAATTCTGAAAATGAATCAGGAAGGAAATAAGCCCGCAAGTCTGGAAGAGAATGTCGTGGCTGAGAAGATACCGCTGGAAACCCTGAACAGCGATCTCGAGCGCATGGACAAGAAATTCAGTAACAAGTCGCGCCGCAAAAAGAAAAAGAGAAAGGAACGCCGCGGCGGATCAAAACCAAATCCACGGGGATGAAGCCTTTTTCTGATTTTTTTTTCCTTAATCAGCTTCTCAATTATTGCCGGCCGCGTACGGTGCATCTATGGGTATTGGTGACGGCCGGTATTCTTTCCTGCGATTCATCGCGTATTTACGAGCAAAACATCGATTTCGAAGGTCGCTACTGGATAACCGGGCAGAAACCGGAATTTGAATTTCAGATTGATGAAACCTCAGCAGGATACAATCTGCTTGCCAACGTTCGAAATGAGACTGTATACCCGAATACCAACCTCTATTTTACCTACTATCTTTCCGACTCGACGGGCAGGGTGCTGGAACAGAAGCTGGTTTCCGAATTTCTGTTTGACCGGAAGAGCGGAAAGCCCTTTGGCAACAGCGTTCTGGGAGATATCTACGATCACCGCTTTTTGCTTCTTGAAAACTACAGGTTTGCACAGCCCGGCAAGTATACGGTACGTTATGAACAATCCATGCGGGCGGATACGCTGCGGGGTGTGCTGGCAGTTGGTCTGCGGGTCGAACGTCACCTGCCTGACTAGCCGGCAGATACTTCGAGGAACGTATCCGGCCGGAAATACTGGTTTGCCTTGAGGATCAGATCGTTTGATGTTGTCCTGCTGATCGTGTCGATCAGTCGTGCATAGTGATCAGAACCAAGGTTGTACAGGATACTGTTTCTGATCTTTGCCGCGTGTGCGAATGGCGTGGATAATTCCGCCTGCAAGCTCCCTATAAAATGGTGCCGGGCCGTTTCCAGTTCTTGCGCGGGGATCGCTTCATGGCAAATGCGGTGCAGTTCTTTTTTGATCTCACTGCCTGCCAGGACTGTATTAGCCTTGTTCACATCGGTGCCGATGACCACGTAGCTGTCCCGTTTCATGGCATGTACCGATGAATGAATTCCGTACGTCAGGCCTTTGTCTTCACGGATATTCTTCATGAGCCTTGATCCGAAATACCCGCCCAGAATATGATTGAGAAAAACGAAAGTGGGAAAGTCAGCATGGGTACGGTCTATCGCTTTTCTCCCGATCCTCAGCGAAGTCTGAATGCTCCCCGCCTTATCGACGTGCTTCTTTTCCGGATTGAGGGGCATCGTATCATGATGGACATCCGCCGGCCTGCGAATGCTTAATCCGGACAGCGACTTGATGATCTTCTGCCGGTTGTCTTCACCGATCTTTCCGGAAGCCAATACAATAACAGGGCTGAACCACTGCCGGTGAAATGAACCAATGTCGTTGCTTCCCAGGACCTCTACATCGGCTGTATCGAGTTCCCTCCCGTAAGGATGATGTTCACCGAAGAGGGATTTACGAAACAACTGTGAGGCAAGGAACGATGTCTTTTCCTTATTTACCTTCAGGTTTTGGAGATAGGCGGACTTCAATTGAACAATTTCACGCTCGGGGAAAACCGGATCCTCAAGAAGTTCGATCACAAGATCGAGGGAAGGCGCCAGGTTCCTGGTGAGCGAATAGAGGGTAATCATGGCATAGTCGGGTCCGGCATTGGCATCGAAATGCGCGCCGAGCCGGTCAAAGGCGGAAGCGATCTCAAAGCCGGTTTTTGATGAGGTTCCCTTGGCGAGCAACTTTGTGGAAAAATACGAAGCGCCGAAAGTCGTTTCGTTCCATCTTCCTGCCGGCACCACGATCTCCACCTTCAATACATTCTGATCTCCCCCGTGCACAAAATAAACGGGAATATCGTTGGGCAACGACGCTACTTCGGGTTTGATCAGGTCAAAAGTAAAATTGCTGGTAAAGGCAGGCGCAATACGTCTGTCCAACATCGTCCTTAGTCGGTAACTGATTTGTCCTGATCGGCCACTTTTTCAGGCAGCTGAAACAAAATGGTGAATCGCAGTGTTTCGGCAAGCGGATGCTCGCGCTTATTGGTCGGCACCAGGTAGGCAATGTCGAAACCGAAAGTATTTCTTCTGAATCCGGCACCCATCGTCAGGTATTTTCTGTTTCCTTTATCGTAGGCTTCAAGGAAGTAGCCCAATCGTGCGGCAAATACCTTGTTATACCAGTACTCAACGCCCATGGAAGTTGCGATTTCATGAATCTCTTCCGAGAACCCGCCGGGGGCATCGGTAAAAGAGCTGAACATTCCGCGCAACAGCGATTGGTCCTTGTCGATGGTCGGCACCAGCAGTTTGTTGAAATCAAGCAAAAACGTCAGCGTATTATAGCTGTCCAGCGAGGTAGTATAAGCGCCGCCAAGCCGGAGGTTCGTCGGTAAGAAATCTTTGTTGTTATTATCCGAATACGTGATCTTCGCGCCGATGTTGGAGATCGATGCACCCAGCGAAAGGTTTGAGCTCAGCGCACCCGGAAGTTGTTTTGTATAGAATATTCCAATATCGGCAGCAACACTCTTCCCCGGCCGGGCATCGACCCCTCCCGAATTAAAAGCGCCTGTGAGATTGGAATGAATGTAGCGACCCGTCAAACCCAGGCCGAGTTCCTCGGTAAGCTTTCTGGAATAGGTAAGATCAAAAGAAAATTCACGCGGATTGAAGTTTGTACCATTCACACCGTCTTCCGTAAAGAAAATTTCACCCAGGTCAAAGTACTTAAGTGCCATCGACACGGCCTGCTCTTTGGTAAACCTGTAATAGCCGCTCAGGTAAGAAATAGACATATCGTTAATGATCTTACCAAGCCACGGTGTGTAGGATATGGTTCCCCCATAGGCCGTTTCTATGAAAACCAGCTTGGCAGGGTTCCAGTAGCTTGAATTGGCGTCCGGGGATGAGGCCACGCCCGCATCGCCCAGGGCGGCATGGCGGGCATCCGGCGAAATGAGCAGAAAAGGTACGGCCGTAGTAATGGCTTTCGTCTGGCCCAGCAATTCGTCGGGAGTATTTGCGGGATTGGGACCTTGCCCATGTGCATACCCATGCCCGCAAGTCAACAACACAACAAAAAGAAAGAGATTAATGCTTATTTTCATCAAGAATATGCATTCAGGGTTCAAAGATAATTAATTCGTTATAATAAGTTTTGTAACCTGCTCATTTTTAGAACCATTGGTAACGGAACGAACAACAAGCCGGGCCAGGTATAGACCCCCTTTGAGATTTCTCCAGAATTCGTCCCGCGTATCCAATTCCAGCAATTTCACCTCATAGGGACTGCCTGTAATTGCGAGTTCCTGTGTTTTTAGAAGCCTTCCGGTTACATCATATATGGACAGTAAGGTTTGAAGATCATCACCGGATCGGTTATGGGTGAAAAAAAGGGTTGTCGAAGTGGCAAAGGGATTTGGGTAATTGGCAAATTGTTCAATAACAATATCATTGCCGTCGGAAACAATAAACACGATCGATGCTTCTCCGGTATTGTTGTATGTGTCCCACGCCTTTACGGTGATCGTGTGCCTGCCCGGCGACAGGTCTTTCAATGGAAAATGGACCCACCCCATTGTAAAGTCATTCACGTCTGACTCGTAATAATCATTCAGCACGTAGGTTGCTGTATCATCAAGAACGGCAACAAGACTATTCCCGATACCGTATCCGGAAATGTTAATGCCGCTCAGGTCGGCAAGCCGTGCGATCAGGCGCGTATCGGGTGAGGTAATTCCCCCATTGCGAAAAGTCGTATCGCCGATGTACAGGGTAACCGCTGGCGCTGTTTCATCATTCCCGGGTTCGGATTCGCTTTCACCTACAACAAAATCCATTTCCGATCCCCTTGCATCAATGCCGGTGGCTTTGTCGTACGCGTAAAGACTGAGTTTGCCACTGCCCGGCTGGTAGGCAATATTTCGGGTAACCACAAATTCAAACTCAAATTCCCCGTCGGTTACTTCGGCCTGGCCACGATACAGTGCATTCGACCATTCGTGGAAAGTGAAGGGAAGATTCTCGTTGCCAAGGGTGGTGAATTCCGTTTCCTTGTCATAGACCACTGCCTGCAGAATTCCGGAAAAAGCAGTCACCCGTTCCTGATTTTCTCCGACAATCTCACCTTTGATGATCACCCGCGATAGCGCACGTAAGGTGTCAGTGGTGTTGCCGGCCGTTATGGAAGTAATTCGTGTGCGGAGACGGGGCATTGCCAATTGCAGGGATGGGTCACCCAGCAAGGAAAAATTTCTGTTCGATACACCGCTCATGCTGTTGTTCTTTGTCCTCCTGAACACTTCTCCAAGCGTCAGTGGCTTGCCGCCCTCAAATTCGAAGAGGGCATTATAGAAGGCCTGGTTCAATTGAAAATTAGTGTAGGAGTGTACCGGCCTTGCGGTTGTCACCATGGCGATGGCGCCGCTGTTGGGGCGAAGGACACACATTTCAGCCGCTGAGACCTGCCGCGGGTCGTCCTGCCTGCCAAACTCACACGTGGCCGTGACAAATAACGGGTAGGTCTTATTGGTGAGTTTCTCAATTACAAAATCGTCGAAAATCCGTTCCTGTGCCCACAGTTTCTCGTTTCCGTGCCCGGTATAGTTGACAATCAGTGCGCCACGGTCCAGTGCATCTTCAATGCTTTTTCCGGTCTCCGGTGATGCTTCACCCGTTGGGAGTACCACCTGTCTGAACGCGTCAAGATAGATCTTGCGGGTATCGAACTCAGGGTGATTTGCAGAAATATATTCTGCGAGCTGATCGGCGTTATCCTGGTGGGTATTGATGTCGCCATCATCGGCAACAAAGATTATTTTCTTCCGCCAGTTTCCCAGCAATGATTCCGCCGATTCGTATTCAATGATCTTGTCTACGATCTGAGCACTTTCGGAAGTTGTTCTGACAGGCAAGCGTCCAACAGCGATGTCCATCGTGTGATACTCCACCATGTCTTCGCCCCAGTTGCCTTCGTGATCTTCCATAAATGTGAAGTAATCATCCGACGAATAGGTGTTCAGCGGACCCAGGGAGTTCCGTGATTCGTAGGTAGGCACAAAGTTGGTATTGTCTGAGAGGTGATCCATGTAGTCGTAGGAACCGCGACCGAAGAGCAGTACCGCCTTGAGGACTCCCGGGGATCTGTCATAAAGGTACTTCACAAAGTCCCTGATTGCGGTTACATCCTGACGGCCGGACGAAAATTCGTTGTAGACCTCATCTATACCGGCGACCGCAACGGACCAACCGCTATGGCTTCTGCGGTGGTCAGCCAGCCGTTCCGCTTCTGCCCGAAAAAGTGGGTTTGTGACAATGATCAGATCAGGCGTTTCCAGGCCGTGAAGATCCTGGTTGGAAACGGCACCGGAATAGTCGGCTTGCGGGATCTGATCGGTAAACGCAACGAACTCCCTGAGCACCTCACTGGTTTCTGCTGAAAAGGAAGCTTCTCCGTTTGCAAAAGAAAAATGCTGAAT
>DATBVZ010000329.1:0-23947 GCA_036515095.1 Cyclobacteriaceae bacterium
CCCGCTGATCCACAAGCCAATGATCTCGTATCCGGCTTCAGGTACGCGTGTCATCTCCATTCTGCCTTCGGCACCAACGAAAAGGATCTTCGCTTCCGGATGCCTGTCGCGAAATTCATTGGCGATGGCTATCGCCGGAAAGATATGCCCTCCGGTCCCTCCGCCGCTGATTATCAATCGATATGGTTGTTGCCCGTTCAAGTCGTTTACCCGTTATGCGGCCCTGGATGTTATCCGGTTAAGTTTGACATCAGGAGTCTGACTCAGTGAGTCATCCTGTTCGCCACGGCTTACGCTTAGAATAATACCCAACGCAAGTCCTGTAAATACCATCGATGTTCCCCCCATAGACACCAAAGGCAATGGCTGGCCGGTTATGGGACCCAGCCCTACGACTACCCCCATGTTTACCATTGCCTGACAGACAAGATCAAAACTGAGTCCCGCAGAAAGCAGTCCGCCAAAAGCACGTTCGCTGTGGTAAGCGGCTTTCATTCCACGGTGCAGCAGGATCAGGTACAGCATGACGACGGTAAGGCCGCCGACAATTCCATATTCTTCAATGATGATGGCGAAAATGAAATCCGAATAGGGATGCGGCAGAATATTTCGCTGATCGCTGTTGCCGGGTCCTTTTCCGGTTATGCCGCCGGATGCGACAGCAATTCTTGCGTGCCTGGCTTGAAAAGGAAGTTCAGTGCCTTCCACAAACGTAGTTATCCGGTGCGCAGCGGTTTCCGCACGTACGCCGTACTTCAAACCCAGGGCGCCAAACAGTATGCCTACAAACACCAGCATTCCCAGGTATTTGGCCGGAACACGTCCGATGAACATGATCAATATGCAGGTCAGGAGGAGTAACACGGCCGTCGACAGGTTCGTAAGTGCAATAAGACCGCAGATGGTCCCGCACCAGAACAGGATGGGAATCAGCGACTCCTTGATATCCTCAATGTTCTGCTGACGCTTCGCGAGCATGCTGGCAAGATTAACGATGAGGGCAAGGCCCGCAAAATCGGACGGCTGAAAGGAGGTATTGATCACCGGGATCTGTATCCACCGTGCAGCGTCATTGATCGTCACACCATTGGTAAACGTGAATATCAGCAGCGGGATACTTACCCATAATCCGATCTTCGAAAGCCTTGAGTAATAGCGATAGTCGACCTTATGAGCGAACCACATGGCAGCAAGACCGATAATTACATGAAGGGTATGGGTAATAATGAGTTGCTCCGGACTGACCGTTCTCTTATACGCCAGCGTTCCGATCGAACTGTAAACCACAAGAATACTGATCAGCGACAAGCCAAATACAACAGCCCAAATGACCCTGTCACCCTTAAGATTACTATCCGCCCACGCCTTGATCCTGACTATCATCGATACGCCTGTTTTATTTTCGTAATGCATTTATGTAGGAGTCCAATTGAATCGAAACCTGTTCGACCCGGATCCTGATCTTTTTTGTGTTGCAATTCTCCTGCTTGCCTGCCAGCAGCAAATACTGATCGCATTCGGCTAGCGCACGTTGAGAAGCGAACAACAACCTCAATTTTTGCCGGGGAATCGCGGTTTCAAAGGCCTCAGCGATGTAAGCGGCCACCGATACACTGGAGCGCCGCAGCATCGGTGACAACCCAAATCCATTCTCATTCAGGTACTGCCTTCTGAAATAGTTGACGGAATTAACCAATTGAATCGCTTTTTCCAGGATCATTAACTTTTTCAATAGCTTGGCGATTTGATCGTGATGTCTACTGATTTTTTCATGCTGCCGCTCCCTCCACTTCCTTTTTTAATTCCTTTACTGCTGCCCTGAACTGGTCCCCGCGATCTTCGTAGTTCCTGAACAGATCAAAACTTGCGCAGGCCGGCGACAGGAGAACCACATCCCCGGATCGTGCCAGTTCAAGCGCCATCTTTACGAGCTCATGAACGTCCCGCGTCTCGCGAATGATCCGGACCACGTCCTTAAAGGCCTGCTTTAACTTTTCGTTATCCTTCCCCAGGCAGATTAAGGCCCGCACCTTCCTGCCTACCTCATTTCTTATCGACCGGTAATCGTTTCCCTTATCGGTTCCTCCGGCTATCCAAACCAGGGGACCTTCGTAGCTTCCCAACGCGTAGGACACCGCATCCACATTGGTTGCTTTTGAATCATTGATGAACTCAACACCATTTATTATTCCTACCGACTCGAGACGGTGCGGTGCATTTCTGAAGGTTCGCAATCCTTTTCGTATTGAGTCTGAGGGTGCCCCTGCGAAGTAAGCGGCAGAAACGGCAGCCATGGTATTGATCAGGTTGTGAGGTCCCACCAGGGTAGTTTCCTTCTGGTTGACCTTGAAATTCTCCGGGAACGAGAAGTTCATGTTACTCCCATCGTAGTACGCATCGGAAGGGACCTTCAGTGAAACCTTTACCTGATGGGGCCGGATATCGCGCCGGGATACTTCTTCCGCTATAACCGGATCATCCATGAACCATATGAAATATCCGTCCTCATCCATATTTCTGATCAGCCTGAATTTGGATTCGGTATATTTCTGCATGGAATTATCATAACGATCCATATGATCCGGCGTGATATTCAGGAGGATGCCAATAAACGGGTTGAATGACGTGATACCATCGAGCTGAAAACTGCTGACTTCAAGCACATACCAGGCACTCGGATGTTTGGCAACCTGCCTTGCAAAACTGATCCCCACGTTACCGGCGAGCGATACACCAAATCCGGCCTCCTTCATGAGGTGATAGGTCAGCAGTGTTGTAGTGGTCTTACCGTTGGTTCCCGTGATGGCAATCACATTTCCTTTTATGTGCCGAAAGGCAAATTCTATCTCGTCGATTACCTCAATGGAAGCGGCGCGTGCCTTTACCAACAGAGGATTCTGATCGGGGATCCCGGGACTCCTGACAACGAGGCTGGTGTTGAGAACCTGCTCTTCCGTATGCCCGCCCTCCTCAAAGGATATGCCCTCAGACAAAAGCTCGGTTTTGGATTTTTCACTGATTTGCGCCCGGTCTGAAACGAATACATCATATCCTCTGGCCTTCGCGAGGATCGCCGCTCCCGTCCCGCTTTCGCCTGCACCCAGTATCGTAATGCGGTTTCTCATCTCAGCTTCAGTGTTGCGAGTGTTATGATTGCCAGCAGGATACCTGCGATCCAGAATCTTGCCACGATCTTGGCTTCGTGCAGATTTTTCTTCTGATAGTGATGGTGCAAGGGCGCCATCAGAAATATCCGTCGCCCCTCTCCGTACTTTCTTCTTGTGTATTTGAAGTACGACACCTGAAGGATCACGGACAGGCTTTCTATCAGAAAGATTCCGCACAATGCAGGAATAAGCAACTCCTTGCGCACCGCCAGGGCAAGAACGGCGATTATACCGCCAAGGGTCAGGCTTCCGGTATCGCCCATGAAGACCTGTGCCGGATAGGCATTGTACCACAAAAAGCCGAGGCATGCCCCTACGAACGCTGAACAAAAGATAACCAGCTCGGCGAGGTTGGGAATATACATTATGTTGAGGTAGTTACTGAAGTCAATCCGACCGGAGAGGTATGCAAGTATGGCCAGTGATAATCCGATGATACCGGAAGTTCCCGCAGCGAGTCCGTCAATTCCGTCCGTGATGTTGGCTCCGTTTGAAACGGCTGTAATGACCAGGATAACAACACCAACATAGATGATCCAGGTAAATTCAGAAGGAAGAAACGGTATCCTGCCGTAGTCCAGTTCGTTGTTCTTGAGAAACGGCACCGTTGTTTTTGTAGACTTCACATCCCTGAATTCAACGACGGTTGTCGTATCCTCCTGCAACGCAACAGCTTCCGCGCCTGCAACCGCGGTAGCTGCAGGGGCGACTTCCCGCACAACTACATGCTCGTTGAAGTACAGCGTGAGACCGACGATTAGTCCGAGACCCACCTGGCCAACGACCTTGAATCTTCCGGCAAGGCCCTTCTTGTCTTTTTTAAACACCTTGATGTAATCATCAAGATATCCGATAATTCCGAGCCAGATGGTAGCCACTACAAGAAGTACGACATATACATTATCAACTTTTGCGAAGAGCAGCGTGGGTACAAGGATGGCCGCGATGATGATAATGCCTCCCATGGTAGGTGTGCCTCTTTTTTCGAGTTGTCCCTGCAGGCCAAGGTCCCGTATCTCTTCACCAACCTGTTTCCTTCTCAGAAAGCTGATAAGGTTCTTTCCGAAGAAAATGGTTATCAGCAGCGAAAAGAATGCAGCCATTCCTGCGCGGAAGGATATGTACTGAAACACCCCGGCCCCGATGAGGTCGAATTCTCTGTCCAGATAGTCAAATAGGTAAAACAGCATTCCTTTTCAGCTTCCTTTTATATTCAGTTTGCGAATAGTTTGAGCATCCGCATTACCACTTCCCTGTCGTCAAAGGGATATTTCACCCCTTTTATTTCCTGGTAACTCTCGTGCCCCTTCCCGGCAACCAGCACAATGTCTCTTTCCCGGGCCATCATACATGCTGTCTTGATGGCCTCCTCGCGATCAGCAATTATCAGCGCCTTCCGCGCGTCGCCGGGCGTGATACCCGTCTGCATCTCGCGGATTATTTCCATCGGATCTTCATCACGCGGATTATCCGATGTCAACACAACTTTGTCGCTGTGCCTGCAGGCTATTGAAGCCATGACCGGACGTTTTGCCTTATCCCGGTTTCCGCCGCAGCCCACAACGGTAATGACCTGTCCGGTGCCGGATTTAAACTGCCCGATGGTTTCAAGAACATTTTTAAGTGCATCGGGAGTATGTGCGTAATCGACAATGGCCGTGAATCTGGAACCCGGCATTACCACTTCAAACCTTCCGGAAACACCCCGCAAGGCAGAGAGGTGACGCAAGACTTCTTCGGGATCTTCCCCGAGCAGCGATGATGCTCCGTACACACCCAGTATATTGTACGCATTAAAATCTCCGATCAGCTTGAACCATACGTTCTTTCCGTCGATCTCAAGTTCAAGTCCTTCTATTGAATTGGTGATGATCCTACCCTTAAAGTCAGCCATTTTGCGCAACCCGAATGTCTTCCTGACGGCGCGGGTGTTCTGCAGCATTACCATTCCGCGCTTATCGTCGACATTCACGAGCGCAAAACTTTCGCCAGCGAGTTCATCGAAGAGTCTCTTCTTTGATGTTATGTAGTTTTCAAAGGTCTTATGATAATCCAGGTGATCGTGCGTGATATTGGTGAATACCGCGCCGGCGAATTTCAGGCCAGCAATCCGCTCCTGATCAATCGCATGAGAGCTCACTTCCATGAACACATGCGTGCATCCCTCATCCACCATCTGTTTGAGTAATCCATTAAGCTGAATTGGGTCGGGTGTTGTATGCGTAGCGGGTATCGTTCTATCCACGATCTTATTCACAACGGTGGACAACAATCCGGTGCGGTGACCAAGTAAAGTGAACAACTCAAATAAGAGGGTTGCTGTTGTTGTCTTGCCATTGGTTCCGGTAACGCCGGTAAGTCTCAGTTTTTCCGATGGGTTCCCATAGAAATTGGAGGCAATCACACCCAATGCGTGGGCGGAATTCCGGACGGTAACATAGGCGATATTCTTGTCCAGTACCTGCGGCAATTCCTGGCACACAATGGCTGTCGCGCCTTTTTGTATCGCCGCGTCAATAAATGCATGACCGTCACTTTGGGTTCCCCTGACAGCTGCAAAGAGAAATCCAGGCTGCACCGCGCGGGAGTCAAAAGAAACTCCTGTCACCCTTATCCCCATGTTACCGGAAGTAGAGGTGAGCGAAACACGATACAAGATGTCTTTCAATTCAATCATTTATACTTTTACCCTCACTGTTTCTGCAGGCTCGCTTTGGTATATTCCGTCGTTTATCCCAGTTGCAAATAGATCCTGTCTCCTTTGTTAATTTTTCTGCCGGGACTCAGGGATTGTTTTTCGACTCTTCCCTTTCCTTCGAAAGAAACTTTCAATCCCGATTGTTCCAGCAGATAGAGCGCATCGCGGAACGTCATCCCGCTTACATCCGGCACGACACCCCGCCCGACCGCCTGCTGTTTCAGGTCAACGGAATTGCCATTCCTGACAGTCCGTACCCACTCGCTGTCCGTGAGCGGATGATTGGATACGCCCAATGTGTTGCAGAGCATGACCAGTTCACTTTGGTTGCCTGCCCGGATAACCGGAAACACGCCGGTCTTAGAATACTTCTCATCGTCCATAGCCAGATGCAGGCGGGTATCCCGTGCATAGATGTTGTCTGCTATCTCCTTGAATACGGGCGCCGCTACGTTGCTGCCATACTGTTGCCATCCCCTGGGGTTCTTGATCAGGACAATAGCGCTGTACTTGGGATCATGCGCGGGGAAGTAACCGACAAAAGAGGTGATGTACTTCCGGGCATACCTGCCCTTTTCCAGGATCTGTGCGGTTCCTGTTTTGCCGGCAATGCGGTAATGCGTTCCCCTGATATTCTTGGCAGTACCGTTTTCTACAGCGCCCTCAAGCATCAATCGGAGCTTATTCAGGGTGCGGTCGGAGCAAATCCTGCCATTAAGCACTTCTGTATCAAATGTTTTCCTGTCTTTATCTGCCTGCCGGATCGCCTTTACAATGATTGGCTTGATCATTTTTCCATTGTTAGCCACCGCGTTGTAGAGCGCAAGTGTATGCAGGGGGGTAATTTCGAGGCCGTATCCATAAGCCATCCATGGCAGGCTTATCCCGCTCCACCCCTTCTCACCGGGACGCTTCATCTTAGGCATGGGCTCGCCATCGATCTGAATGCCCAGCCGTTTAGACAGGAGCAACCGGTCGATATGATCAATGAATCGTTGGGGATGCAGGCCAAAATGTTTGTCGGCAAGTTTCGCCATGGCCACATTGGAGGAGTGTTCAAAGGCACCCTGAATGGTAACTTTCCCAAGTCCCCCCTCTTCATGGTCTTTAACGCGGTGATTGTAGAAGGTCGCCTCACCGTTACCCGTATCAATGCTATCGGAGAGTTCGATGCTGGTGTCTTCCAGGAGAGCAATCATGGTAACCAACTTGAAGGTGGACCCCGGTTCGAAAAGTCCGCCTGCGGCGAAATTGAATTTTTCATAGAACCCGCCCGAACCGTTGTCCGAGAGATTCGAGATGGCCTTGATCTCGCCTGTCCTGACCTCCATCACCACAACAAGGCCGTCATCGGCATCGTGCTGATCCATCGCGTTGTACAGCGCGGTTTCGGCTACATCCTGAAGGTTTATATCCAGCGTGGTAACCAGGTCAAGTCCGTCGATGGCTTTTACATTGTTTGCATCGAAAACCGGCTTCCATACGCCGCCCGCTATTTTTTGGTAATAAGCATATCCGTCCTGACCGGCCAGTTCTTCATTAAAGCTGTATTCCAGTCCTGCCCCCTTATCGTTTTCATTAATAAATCCGATGGTGCGCCGGCTCAATTTCGCAAAGGGGTTATAGCGGACATCTACTTTTTCAAAAAGGACTCCTCCCCTGAGCCTCCCTTCCCGGAAAATGGGCCACCCTGTCATCCGTTTTTTGTCCTGATAGTCAATTCTTTGCTTGTTGATGATGATGTACTGTTTTCCGGAAGCCCGGGCATCCAGCAGCATGCGTTTATAACCCTCTTTGGATTTGTCCCCGAAAAAGCGTGAAAGATTGTGGGCGAGCGAGTCAACCCCTTTCCTGAATATCCTTTCCGCGGGTATCGTGGCATCAAAAGCAACGCGGTAAAACGGAAGCGATGTAGCCAGCAGGCTGCCGTTGTCGGAATAAATATTTCCCCGGGTAGCTTTTACCTGTTTATAGTCAAAAGAGATACGTTCGCCCATCTGCGCCCATTTCTCTCCCTCCACAAACTGGATGTGACCAATTTTCGCAATTATGGCTATTGCAAACAGTACCGCAAAAAGGAATGAGACGCGGACGCGAAGCAATATGGAGGTCTTAATATTCACCTTTTCTAACGATGATTTTGTACGGCGGATTCAGGCTCTCTTTCAATCCCATTGCCTTTACCTTTCTGGCCAGTTCTGACTGTTTGCTTGCGAACATCAGGTCTGATTTCATGGTGGTATAGTCTGCCCTGAGGTCTTCAACCTGTACGCGTACCTGATTGATCCGGCGGACCGTCTTTTCCGAGTAGTGCGTGTTGCTGATATAAAACAGACCCAGTACCATCACAAACGCGATCTTTGGCAGGTGCTGTACGGGAAATCCCTCTTCAAAATAGTTTTCCAGCCGCATTCTTTTCTCAATGCCCGAAAAAATACCGTTGCCCTTTTTCTTCTTCTTGAATCCGATACGGAACTTGTTGTTTCCCATTACCTATGTTATCTCAAAATGCTTTCCTCCTGAATCCTTATTCAATAACAATAACGCGTTAAGTCACTTTTCATCATGTAGCCGCTCTCCTATTCTCATTCTCGCGCTGCGCGCCCGGTTGTTTCGTTCAATCTCTTCCCGTGATGGCTCAAGGGGCTTCCGGTTCACCGCTGCGAAGGGTCGTATCGGATTTCCATAAAAATCCTTTTCCATTTCCCCGAATACTTTTCCTTTGTTGATGTAGTTCTTCACCATTCTGTCTTCCAGTGAATGGTAGGATATCACAACCAATCTGCCTCCCGGTTCAATCAAATCGCCGCATTGGTGCAAAAAGTCTTCAAGCGCTTTCATTTCCTCATTCACTTCAATACGCAATGCCTGAAACACCTGGGCGAAATACCGGTTCTCCTTTCCGCGGGGAGCCAGTTCCCGCAGTACGGACCTGAGATCTTCGGTCTGTGCAAACCTGTTCTTCACGCGGGCCTGAACAAGCGCCCGCGCAACGGTCCTGGCATTCCTTACCTCACCATACATGCCCAGGATTCTGTGAAGGTCCTGTTCACTGTATTCATTCAGCACGGTGGCCGCCGTAGTCGATATGTTCTTGTTCATGCGCATATCGAGCGGACCGTCAAACCGGGTGGAAAATCCCCTTTCCGGTGAGTCAATCTGGTGCGATGAAATGCCGAGGTCGGCCAGCACGCCTCTTACCCCTGTTACTCCATTCAACTTCAGATACCGCTTCATGTACCTGAAGTTGGCCTGACAAAATGTGAAAGAACGACTCGTAATCCTTTCTGCCTGCGCGGCCGCCTCCTCATCCTGATCGAACGCGATCAGCCTTCCCCCCTTCAATTGCTCAAGGATACCCATGCTGTGTCCGCCGCCGCCAAAGGTTGCGTCCACATATACTCCTCCCGGATCTATGTTTAACGCAGCAATGCTTTCCGACAGCATAACCGGACTATGGTAACGATTGGGTTCTTGTTTCCCCCCGCCGGAACTCATTGATCGTTCAGCAGTCTCTGGTGCGATATGCTTTCGCAAGCCAACATTCCGTGACGCTGTGACCTGTGCCCCTTCATTGTGCTACCCAATTATTCCAGCTACTTCAGTTTTGTTCTCAACCGGCCTACAACTTGACATCTGCGTGCTTCTCAGCCAGGTTCGACAACTCCTCCGGATCGACGATCTTATACTTCTCGTAGATCGCCGGATTCCAGATTTCGATTTTCGTGCCCGTGCCCACCATGATCACATCCTTCTCAAGCTGGGCATAAGCAATCATGTTCTTCGCGATCAAAAAGCGACCATTTCCGTCCATGTCGACCGTGGCTGTTCCCGCAAAGAAATTTCGCTGCAGCTTCCGGTTTTCCGGGTTGAACTCACTTAGCCCGGAAATCTTTGAGTAAACCCTTTTGAATTCCACCATAGGATAGAGTATGAGGCATTGCTCAAATCCGCGCCGGATCACAAGCTCTGAACTCCCCTCAGGGAGCTGCGCCTTGATCTTCGCGGGCAGTACCAACCTGCCCTTGGAGTCTAGTTTTGCCTCGTATTCGTAGGTGAAAAAGGTCATCTGACGTAGTGGTTGTCATCTTTCTCTAAACAAACTTAAGTAAATTTGCTCCACTTTCAACCACTTTGACCCACTTTTTTGCAAGAATGAGCATAAACAAGCCCTTTTCTTCCACGGAATGCGGATTCGGAGCGCCCAAATGCGAAAAATTTCCCCCGAAAGCCGGCATTTCCGGGGGGTCTTGCATCACATCAAGCCTCAAAACAGCCTTACTAATTCGTTTGCGGAGCGGCGGAAACGACTGTCCTTAATAATATAGTGTCACTTCCCTCCTCCGCCGGGAGGCCTTCCCCAACATCGATTTCCAAATCAATTGTTGCATTTTTGTGTTTCCCTGGTGTCTAAAGCATTTATATGAGAATCGTTGCAGGAATAGTATTGATTATAGTCGTCTTGCTGGGCTGTGAAAAGGGGGCTCCCGAATTGAAGGAAGGGGTTTGGAGGGGGGTACTCAACCTCCAGGACCAGGAGCTGGCCTTCAATTTTGCGGTCAGAATGGATTCCTCGGGCTCGTACGACGTGTTCATTAAGAATGCCGGAGAGAATATTCTGCTGGATGAGGTCGATTTTGATGGCGATTCTATCGTTATGACCCTCCATATATTTGATTCTGAGCTAAAGGCCGCCATTTCGGGCGATAGTCTTAATGGGTTCTATATTAAGAAGTATGAGAAAAACTACCGGATACCCTTCCGGGCGGCGCATGACCAGGACTTCCGCTTCATGACCCAGCGGGAAGACCCTCATGCCGATTTCAGCGGAAAATACCGCGTAGAATTCACCAACGGTAAGAAAGTCACCCAGGCAATCGGCGTGTTTGAACATCGGGCAGGTAACATCGTAACGGGTACGTTCATGACACCCACCGGCGATTACCGCTTTCTTGAAGGCAATGTCTCAGGCAACCAAATGATACTCAGCACTTTCGACGGCAATCACGCGTATCTTTTCACCGCAACCAAGTCCAGCGATTCCACGCTTACCGGGCACTACTGGTCCGGGAAGACCTTGCACAAGACGTGGACGGCAATCCTCGATGAAAATGCTGCACTCCCAGATCCTGAAGAACTTACGGTGCTCAAGGATGGAATCAAGAATATTGACGTCAGCTTCCCGGACCTGAACGGGAACATGGTCAATCCGACTGACGAAAAATACCGGAACAAGGTCGTCATCCTTCAGCTTTTTGGCACCTGGTGCCCTAACTGCCTGGACGAAACCAGGTTCCTGTCGGAATGGTATTCACGAAACAAGCACCGTGATGTAGCCATTATCGGGTTAGCCTACGAAACCAGCGAGGATTTTGATTATGCGCGCGGAAGGGTGAAGAAAATGATTGACAAACTGGGTGTGGAGTACGACTTCGTCGTAGCAGGATCGAAGGACACGGAAAAGGCATCCGCAACCCTGCCCATGCTTAACGGCGTGCTGGCATTCCCTACCACGATTTTCATCGGCAGGGACGGCCTCGTCCGAAAGATCCACAGCGGCTTCACAGGACCAGGAACAGGAATTTATTATGAACAGTATGTTCACGACTTTAATGAGTATGTAAATGAACTTTTGAACGATGACATCGCTTCGGTAAAGAAATAGCGCCGGAACACTCAGCATACTAAAAATGAAAAGCCAGGTAGAAGTCCACAGCGGTACTATTGCAGTCTCCAGTCGGCCAGATAGGGTAGCGCAAGGCGTGCGTGTAGTTGTCGGACTATCCGGAGGCGTGGACTCCAGCGTTGCGGCATACTTGCTGAAAGAGCAAGGTTACGATGTGGTCGGCGTCTTTATGAAGAATTGGCATGACGATTCAGTAACAATCAGCAAGGAATGCCCCTGGCTTGACGACAGCAACGATGCGATGATCGTGGCACAACACCTCGGCATTCCTTTTCAGGCCATTGATCTCAGTGTTCCGTATAAGGAACGCATCGTGGACTATATGTTCGCTGAGTACCAGCGCGGCCGGACACCCAATCCCGATGTGCTCTGCAACCGTGAAATCAAGTTTGATATCTTTATGGCGACTGCATTGAAACTCGGTGCCCAGTATGTCGCCACAGGGCACTATGCCCGCAAGTCTGCAACGGTTGTCGATGGGAAGACCGTCTTCCGTTTACTGGCTGGCAAGGACAACAACAAAGATCAAAGCTATTTTCTTTGCCAGTTGACGCAGGAACAATTATCACGGTCACTTTTCCCCCTGGGGGAATTGAGCAAACCGGAGGTACGCGCCCTGGCTGCAAAGATCGGGCTCGTTACAGCAGGTAAGAAGGATTCTCAGGGTTTATGTTTTGTGGGCAAGGTTCACTTGCCGGAATTTTTGCACCAAAGGCTTGAATCTCAAAAGGGTAGCGTAATCGAAGTGCCGGCGCAGAGTGAACTATTCAGCGTTGGGTACGACGACAACGACCTTGATCAGATCTCACGTCCCTACCGGTTTAGTCCGTCTTCAGGAAAAGTTGTTGGTGAGCACAATGGCGCTCATTGTTATACCATAGGACAACGACGGGGATTGAACATCGGTGGCTATCCCGAACCTTTGTTCATCATCGGAACGGATACGAAGGAAAATATTGTATATGCCGGAATGGGAGAAGATCACCCCGGGCTGTTTCGGAAAGGCCTATTTGTTCCTTCTGCCGATGTTCACTGGGTTCGTCCGGACTGCGCCCTGCAACCCGGTGAATCTGCAAGATTCCTGTCGCGTATCCGGTACCGTCAGCCGCTGGAAGGTTGCATGCTGTACAGGAAGGAAAACGGTCTCTATGCTATTTTCGACCGACCGCAGCGAGGGATCACACCGGGTCAGTTTGTTGCCTGGTACAATGGCGAAGAACTTCTTGGTTCCGGTGTGATCTCTTAAACCATAAGGCAGGAAGGTATCACTCCTTCACCGACTGGTTCACAATTCTTTCGTAGCCGTCAAACAACTCATTCCATTTCGGTGTCTCCCGGGCGTTGGTCATGAGCAAGGCCACGATGTTACGGGATGGGTCGACCCAAAAAATTGTTTGCCAAAAACCACCCCACGAATACCGGCCCATTTTCCTGCCAAATGGACCGTCGGCCGTGTAAACGGAAAAGCCATAGCCGAATTGCTCACCGTCACTCAGGTGCAGGGTGTCGAGGTGATTCGATGTCATCGAGGCTACGGTTTCTTCTTTCAGTATCCGCGTATCATCCTGGATTCCACCCATCATCAATGCGTTGGCGAATTTAAAGTAATCCATTGCCGTTGAATTGAGACCTGCGCCACCGGCAAAATACATTTTCGCACCGCTTACCGCATAATCGTCGTGATAGACTTCCGGGTTGGCGTCGGCGGTATACCATACATCCACGAGTCTGTCGTACTTTTCGGCGGGCAGATAAAAATAAGTATCAACCATTTCCAGTGGGGAGAGGATATGTTCTTCAATGTATGCATCTAACGGCTGCCCGGAAACGACCTCGACCACCCGTCCCAGCACATCAACACTGGTACCATAGGTAAATTGCACGCCGGGATCATGCATCAACGGAAGTCGGGCAAAAATCCGGACGTTATCGGCCAGCAATACCGAGTCTTTCGTCCAACCTTCTATGACGCCGAATTTGGAATAGATGATACCCGACTTTGAGCCCGGGTAGCTGTAGGTGAGCCCGGAAGTATGAGTCAAAAGGTCATGAATGGTCACTGCACGAGAGGCAGGCCGCGTGGTATAGCTGGAGTCTGCTTCATTGAAGGAGTCCACAACCAAAGAATTGGCAAATTCGGGAATGTATTTTGAAACAGGATCGCTTGTATCAAGCTTGCCCTGCTCAAAAAGCTGCATGATGGCCGTTGTGGTGATGGGCTTGGTCATGGATGCAATCCTGAAGATATCGTCTTTTCTCAGGGAATCCTGTTTTTCCCGATCGCTGAAGCCCACCGCTTCGTACCATGCGATCTTGCCGTCCCTGGCCACCAGGGCGACGCCGCCCGCTATGTATTGACTGTCAATAGCCCATTGGATGTGATCTCGGATCAGGTCGAGGCTGTCGGCGATAAGTCCTACCTCCCCGGGACTGACGATCTCGGGTCCGGTCAGGGCGTTTTCTGTTTTGCTCAATTGACAGCAAAGCAGTGTACCTGCGATGAAAAAGAAGGTTAGTCTGGAGAACATTGGATTGGGTTTAAACGGAAGTTAGGAAATAATCCGAACGGCTGGTATTTGCGGGCGAATAAATGATCACGTTCAGCCTCCCCATTTTCAATGGTGGAGGAGGGCATTTTGATACGCAGAAAGCGCGAAGGTGTGTAGCGGCAAACCTTCAGAAAGGGTATCCGATCGCAATATTAAAGACGAGATTTTTACTGCGCCAATCCTGGTTGGAAAAGTCGACCTCCCTGATCACCCATCGCTCATCAGCCTGGAGCCAGGGCTTCCGTAAGGGAAAACCCAGATCAAAACGCAAAATGAAGAAACTGAAATCCATGCGCAATCCAAACCCTGTACCCACCGCCAGTTCTTTAATAAAAGTGCTCTTGTCAAATTTAGCTCCCGGGCGTTGCGGGTCGTCGTCCCACAACCAGATATTTCCGGCATCAATGAATACCGCCCCTTTGAGGAATCTGTAGATATCAAACCTGTACTCGAGATTGCCCTCCAGTTTGATATCGCCACGTTGGTCGATGAATTGTACATCTTCTGTATCGGAAAGGCCATCGTAGGTACCCGGCCCGACCGACCGCGCCGGAAATGCGCGGATGCTGTTGCTTCCCCCGGTCGCAAACTGCTTGATGTATGGCAGCAGGACCGAGTTCCCATACGCGTATCCGCTGCCAATGGCGATGCGGGCTACCAGCCTGTTCTTGCTGTCCATCTGCCAGTAATACCGGACGTCAACGTCGCCCAGCACAAACTGAGAGAACGGTTGGCCGAAAACCTCCCGGGTAGAATCCTCCGAAGAGCCGGAGCCCTTTGTAATCCAATTCACCAAATTGCCGGCAAGGCTAAAGTTTCCATTAAAGAAAAAGTTGGAGCGCCGGTCTTTAGTCGCACTGTAGTTTGTTCCACCGGGATCCTGCAATTGCGTATTTAGCGTAAAGGAGTACCGCATTCCCGGAATAAACTGATCCTGGAATGAGTTATTCAGGTACGGATTCCCCTCAAGCAATTCCTTGAATTCATCAGATTCCTGGCTCACATTGACGTAGTTGATGTCCATGGGATAGAATTCATGGTTTTTGGTTGTAGTCTCTCGCCAGGTATAGCCGGATCCGGCATTGAAGGAATTAAGCTGAAAGTAATTTATCCGACGCTGAAATGTCGAGCCGAGCCTGAATTTGGTATGGGGTATAAATTTGGTGGAATAATACTCGATGCGAACGGGTAACAGCATACGTGGAACTGACAAGCTGGCTTCCGCCGACAACTCAACAGCATTCAGCGGCTCAGGTTGCTGCCTGCTCAACTGGACTTCATACGAAGCATTGAACTTGAGCTGAAACTGCTCTGCGCCCCTGAGGAAATTGCGATTCGTAAAAGTGGCGCCGATACCCGGCCCGACAAAATTGTTTGACTTGCTTACCCCCTGAACTTCCAGGCGAATGGATTTCTTCGGTAACGGTGTCATAAAAATATTCGCATTCAGATTTGAAGAGTCCGCTTCGTGATACCGGATATTAACAAACTTGAATGTCCCGAGATTCATCAGGTGACTGATCGTATAATTATGCCCTGTGCGGGAGTAAAATGATCCACTGTCTATGTTGATCATGCTCGCGAGGATCTCAGGACGGAAATTGCCCTGTTTGCTGATATAGCGATACCCGTCAACCCTTACCGTATCCACCCTGTCGCGCATTGTCGTGTCGGATTCATCCTGCCAAACAGAATAATCGTTTACAACATTGATGTTGCGAAATGTATACCTTCGTTTGGCTTTCTCCGGTGTGTCCGGGGCATAGGTGAGCTTCAGATCGATCTCCCTGCCCCCCACCGCAGTATCCGCTTCAAAGAGAAGGTGACGGTTGTCAAAATAATAATAACCAAGGTCTTCCGCGTACATCTCGATCCTGGATTGTTCGTTACTGAGTTTTTCGAGGCTGTAGCGTTCCTTTTCTTTCACAAAGGTATCCTTCATCAGATCCTCGGGGTTTCGGAAGATCGAATCGCGGGGGACATCGATACGGCGGATTGTAAACGGCGGGTACAGTTCAATGTCATAAATAACCTCGCTCTTCTTGCTTTTCTTTTCCACGGACGACTGTACCTGCGACTCAAAGAATCCCGCATTAAACAAGTTGCCCTGCAAAATGTTGGCCGTTATTTCAGGCTTCGTGTCGGTTATTAATACAGGTTCACGTCCGAATTTTTTTCGGATCCACGTTGCCAGTCCTTTTTTATTGGCATCGGTTCCCGTTACATAGTAAATCCAGACGCCCGGCCTTGACCCGAGAATCGTGGAATTGGGTTTTGGGGTGATCAATTCTTCAAGTTCGGATTTGATCGCTCTTTTACCGCTGACGTTCCCGTTGGTATGAAAGTTTATCGTGGCGCCGCCGTAGAAGCTTTCCCCTTCTTTCAGGAATTTGTTGGCAGTACACGATGCCAGTATGGCAGCAATAATCAGAAACGAAAGATTGCTGACAAGTCTTTCCTGGAAGGCCTTCAGTCTATTCGTGATTCCGATCATTAGATTTGAAAAGTTCTTTCAGGGAATCGTAGTCTTTGATGTAGATCAGTCCGACGCCGGCTTCTTTCAATTCACCATCGATCATGTCGTAATCGCTGTTATAAAATCCGTTGATCCTGAACCGGCCATCCTCGGTCAGCTTGTACTCCAGGGCGAGGTCGCCGATGTAATCGCTGAAGCTGCCTTGCTGACCCTGGCTGCCTTCGAGGTCTACATTTCCCGATAGCTTGACCACCAGCCTGTCATTGAGAAGCCGCTTGGAAACGCCCAGCTGCAACTGAGTTCTGTCCGAGGTTCTGCCATCATCGTATTGCTCGTAAGACTGCAGATCAAAAGTGAGTTCTACCCCTTTTATGTTTTCTGCCATACGGTTGAGCTGATCCGTCAGCATGCGATTAACACTTGTTCGCGCGGCTGCCTCAAGGGTACCGCCACTTTGCGTTTCAAAGGGGTTGTCCGCGACGAATCGTTGCAGGATCAACAGGGCGAATACCTGTTTGTTGAGATCGGATTCACGGGTGTTGATGTCCTGGATCTTTGCGTAGACGCCTCCTGCCATGGCACCCCGCTGCTGTTCGGGCATGTCCAGGGAGAATGATATCTCCGGCCTTAGCAACTCACCCCTGACATGGAGAAAAACCAGGAACGGAAGTCTTTGCCGGGATTGATCCGTTTGGTCGCCTTCCGGGAACAGGTCTATTGGTGATGCCTCGACCCTGTGTCGCGCGGTGATATTCAGTTCGGCATTCAACGGTTCACCACTCCAGGTGATCGAACTCCCCGACTCGATCACGAAGTTTCGCTTCGCCAGCTTGTAAAAAGTGAAATCATAGGTTCCTTTCGTAAGTTCGTAACGGCCTGAAAGATTCATATTCCCCGTCTCGTCAATATCCAGTGTTAATGTGGAATTTCCATTGACTACCAACTTATCTTCCGTCATAGGATCGAGCACAATGGTAAATGTTTCCTCATCCTTCAATTCTATCCGGGAGGTAAGGGTTACACCCTGGAACGGGGCCAACGTTCCAACTGAATCCATCGGCATAAAATTCGTCAACGAGTCGGATGACTTGTCTTTGTCAACAAAAACAACAATATCCTTGGATTCCATTACGCCTGCCTGCTCCTGAGGCACGACATACGTGAAGTCGCTCGCTTCACCAAGACTCATATTCATCTCCACTTGCGGATGCTCCAGTGTGCCCTTTATTTTCGCAAGGATATTGACCCAAAGCTGTCCATAGAACATGTCGTTATCACCTGCCCGCGTATTCAGCAAATGAAAATTCCTGGCCGTGGCAGTAAGATCCATATTGTATTGCCTCAGCCGGTTTGCCGTAACGCTTCCGACAAGCACCAGCGTATTATTCTCCCGGTCACGGATCTTAAAGTCGTTCAGCGTAACCGTTGATCCGCTGAAAGCGATGGTTTCATTATTCAGTTTCAGGGGACTTTTCGTATACGCCGGCACAACTTCCGTATCCTCGAAAGTCAGTGATCCGTTGATATCCGGCACCTCAAGCTCGCCCCGTATGGTTAGCTGGCTCTTCAGATTTCCCTTCAGGCCGGTTGCCTGGCTCATGACGAAAGGCTGGATAGCCTCCAGATTCAATGCACGAACATCAACCTCAACCTGAACAGCTGGTGGTGATCCGGGTGGCGCGTCGTACGTGCCGTCTATATCCATATCAATGCCAGCTCCATCGGCCGAAACGCTCACCGTTGTTTGCCCCGGTTGGTCCTGATTCACTTCGATACGCATATCCCCAAGCGCCTTGTCTCTTACAGCCAGGCTACGGATATCAATACCGGCTTCCAGCGGACCCCGCGTTTCGTTGTTATGTATGTTAATATCACCCTGCAACGTTCCACTTATGAGCGTATCCGAAAATGCGATATTTAAAAGGCTCTTCAACTGTAATTGCTCGAGTGTGATATTCAGCGCGGAGTCCGCGCCAAACGGTGCGCGAAATCGTATCTCCTGATCCTGAAATTTCAGATCCAGGTGCTCAGCGGTAAAACCGTTCTTACCCACTACGACTGCATTCTCCCGGGGAACTGACCAGGAATCATAATTGAGAATAACATTGTCCGGCAGGAGGCTGAACCGGTAAGCGTCCTCCAGGCTCCTGAAGATCCCCCGCAGCACATACCGTTCTTCTTTCGCAGAATCGTAGACCACAATGCCCGTCTCAATTGAATCCCCCGCAACCGTGCCACTAAAAATTGCAGCGGGAACGCTCACGGCGCCGGCCGCGATATTTCCCGCTGAGAATTCGTAGTCCAGTTGCCTCCGGTCAGATTCTACCGTCAGGGAAATATCGGTCGCTTCAATAGACGTGTGTTTTAACTCGTGGATAACAATGGAGAGATCCAATTGTTTCTCCTCGCTGTCAAAGGATCCGGTGATTTCGCCCGGATCTATTTTTTCGAGATCCGGAACCAGTACTTCCGTAAGCAACGAGGTGTTTCTAAGGTCAAGGCTAAAGTCAAATTGCTGCGCGTCCGTTGGCAGCGTAGCCGGATCGATGTCCAGTTCATAGTAGGTGCTGAAATGCTGCTCAAGCACAGCGGGCATGCTGAGTAAATCAAAAGTACCCTTGAATTCTCCCTGTATCAGGTCCGAATCGATAGTTAAAGAGGAATTGCCTTCCTGATTGATGGACGCCACAAGCAAGGAGTCGACCTTATAGATCTTTTCCCCGTTGTTAATCGCGGCATCATGTATCGACAGTTTGCCGTTAAGGTTCCTGGGATCGGCATCATCAAGATCGACGCTCAGTTTAAATTGCATTTTCATCGGACGCTGCAGGAGATTCAACGCCTGGAGGTCAGCCAGCTGCAGGTCCAGATTGAAATGATACTGCTTTTTCTCACTGGTGTAATCGTAGTCAAGGTCACCATCCAGCTCAAACGACAGGTTAGGATCGCGCATAGTCGCCTTTCCTGAAAAAATCGTACTGTCCAGATCGCCATCAACAAACAAGTCACGATAAACATAGTCCCGGAATTCAAATTCATGAACATTCACCCTGGCGTACACATCGATATCCTCCGCGCTCATTCCATTGCCTTCCAGTGTCCCCTCCAGATCAAGCACGCCCATATCCTCTTGCTTCAAAAATTTACCGAGATCAAACTGCGAGACTTTTACCGTTCCTGCGTATCCCTGTTGTAAAGAAGCCGGGTCGCGGTCCAGATGCGCATCCACATAAACGGAACCCAGGTCAGAATCCAGGTTTGCTTTCACATCCGGTTTGGCCGTTGTCCCTGAGAATTCTCCCGAGAGGGTGACCCATTCGGGTACGGTAAGGGATTCCGGAAACACAGTATCCGGCAGAACGGCCTTCATATCCGCGAACGAGGTGTGAAGGTTCTCAAGCATGATCCTGAACCGCAGCGAATCAGGTGTGGAGGCGTTCCTGATATTGCCCTTTGCCTGCAGGACAGTCTGATCCAACATCTTTAGGGATAGATTTCCGATTGTCATATCCGCCACGGTTCCGGTTGCGTTTACGTCGAGATCGATCCTGCCGTCAGCGGGCAATTCCACGGGTGTTCCGGACAGCAAAGCGGCCGCAAGCAAGCGGATGTCCGCCATACCCACATGAGATTCCACGATCGTTGCATCAAAACTGATTCGTTCAAGATTCTCAGCAAGGGTTGTCAGTGACGGAAATTCACTTTGTAAGTCAAACCGAAGGTGGCTCGCAGCAGTCTGCACGTCAAGATTTTCAACAACAGCCTGGGTGGGAGCGATCCGAACCTCCGACGTCATGCTTTTTAATACCAGCCCACTGTGCTCCTGAAATGCCAGGTCATTTATGCTGGCCCGATAGCGGTCTCCCCCAAGGTTGATATCGGCAATGTCCATTTCAAAATTGGTAAACCACATATGATCAGGATCAAACCCGGATATTCGCTGTGAATTAAAGTCATAATACTGGAAGGCATTGCCGTTCAGGGTCAACCGGTCAAGCGCAACCTGCCAATCCGGACTATTCCCTTCTTCTTCAGAGGCCGGGGTTGTGTGCTTCACCGTGTCGCCGCTCTGCAACTGGTGATAGGCAAGAAAAGTATTAGCGAGGAGGAAGGTACCCCCGGCGAAACGCCGACCGGCAAGGTCAATCTCGTGATCTTCCGCACGTAAATGGCCCAGATCAAGGTCAATTTCAGTGCCTGCAACCGTATGCGAGTAGTGCACCAGGATGCGATTAAGTTCAAGGGCTTGCACGCTGATAAAAAAACCGCCCGCGCTGTCGCTGGAGTGCGCTGCGTACGACGGCTCTTCACCTGCGTTCCCCTGAGCGGTCTGCATGTACTGCGTTGCAGTTGACCGGACATCGCCGAGCGTCACCTCCGCAAGGTTGATGATACGATCAGTAAGATCAAACTCATCCGCCCTGACTCTCAGTTCTCCCAACACCACCGCAATATCATTTCCCTCCAGCTTGTCCTCGTACCTTGCATTTATCGTATTCAGCGTAACTCCGCATATGGAAAAATCCCAGCCAGGTCCTGCCTTTTCCTGTGGAGTTTCTTCACCGGAAAAAGAATCCACAATATAGTCGAAGTTAAACACCCCTTCGGCTGTCCGGTTTACATGGGCAGTCACGTTTTCCAGCGCCACATCATTTAGCTGAATACGCTGAGACAATAAGCCAATCAGGTCGGCATCCACCGATATCGTTCCCGCATAAAGCAGCGTATCCCTGGCCTGGTCCTCCACGTAAAGACCGTCAAGGACGACGCGCTTTGGAAAGGACAGGCTGATGCGGTCCAGGGAAACGCGGGTACCGATCTTTCCTTGAACAAATTCAATCGTCTTCTGTGTAATTATATTCTGAACAACGGGCAGCTGAATAAGAAGCGCCGCCAGCAGAAGCAATCCAATCAGGCATAGCCATATCCATCCGGCGATGCGGATCGTTTTTAGAGCTATTCCTTTGATTTTCTTTCGATTACGTTGCATGAAAGGGCCTTCTCAAATCGTTCATTGCGGGATCAATTTCGTCCCTTTCCTGCAAATTCCTGACAGGGGCGGTAAAATTTTAACTATGAACAGTGTCCTATGAAATGATTGCTGATCGCGGTAGGCGAATGTGTCCAATTTCCCGGTCGAACGGGAACTTTTTCAGCGGACATGTCACCTGCGAATAACCGGTGCGCCGCGCGTGTGATGGTGCTGTTTTGACGGGCGTGGGGTAAGGAGCTATTCCCCGCAAAAGTAAACGATGGTTCACATAAAAGAACCATCGTCTTCATTCATGCTCTATTGTATCGTCTCCTTCACGCTTCCACACCTCAGCATCTTGTCACCGAAGTACGGGTTTTTGATTTCCTTGTCGTTTGCCAGCCAGTTAGCGCCTTCATTGTTGTTGGCCATCGGGCAATACGCAACGTATACAGAGCCCATCGAAAGTTTACCTCCTTTTACAAGTGTGGCCATTTCGTTACTCAGATCGCTAAAAGCCTCGCGTTGGAGTGTCAGGTCAGACGCATCAATAAGTTTGGTCGTTGCCTCCGCGGCTTTGGCTGAGCCTTTCACTTCCTTCAACGCCTTCTGCAGTTCAGACGCTCCCCTTTTGGCTTCGTCTGATTTCGAAGCTACCAGCGCATCTTTTACATGGAGGTAATGCGCGTAGGCAGCCCCCAGTTTGGCATCCTTAAACGTCACCTTACTCTGATCATCGCCCTGGCTGGCATGATCGTGTTGTGCATTAGCTCCCCAGGTCACCAGGACCAGGCAAAGCATCATTACTCTTGCTTTCATTTCATTTTCTAATTTGGTTTACATTTTTCATTCAACTATTACTTCCCTGGTCTAATGGTCTTCATGCTCATTAGCGCCAGGTTTTTTATCATCCCCTGCGTCGTGGTCGTGACCCGTTGGAACCTTGCCTCCTTCAGGATTCATCATGCTTGGTTTGCCTGCCAATTGAGCAGCCGCATCGATGCTGAAAGTGCCGTTCACTGCTATTTCTTCACCTTCCTGTAATCCACTTTCCACGATGAAGCTTTCACCCAAAGCCGGGCCTAATGTCACGTCACGCATAAGAAAACTTACTCCATTTGCGGTGGTGCTTTTTACATAGACTACCGAACGCTTCCCGGTCCACATCACAGCGGTTTTTGGGACAACCAGGTTATTTGACTTCTTCGACAGCTTTGCTTCAACGATCCCGGAGGCAAACATTTCCGGTTTGAGTTTCTGTCCTGCATTGGAAACTTCGACCCTCGCTTTGGCAACCCTGGTTTTTGGATCGATTACCGGATCGAGGTAGGTTATCCTACCGGAAAATGTTTCACCAGGGAGAGAGGCTATCGTGAAGTTTACGTTGTCGCCTTTCTTAATCCACGACATATCGGACTCATACACATCAAACAATACCCATACCTTTGAAAGGTCAGCAATTTCATAGATGGCTTCACCCTGCCGGATATAGTCCCCGAGATTTACTTTTTTCTGGATCACATAACCGGAAACATCCGCCTGCACAGCAAATTGTTCTTTGGGAATTCCGTCTGTCAGGATCTGCGCCACCTGATTATCACTTAATTTCCAATTCTTGAGTTTTTCTTTTGCTGCGTTGAAAAGTTGGGGCTGTGTGTCTTTGATCTTTTGGGCTTCAAACAACTCTTCCTGTGCTGTAACCAAATCGGGCGAATAGATATAGGCTATAGTATTTCCTTTATTCGCAAATTCGCCCGTAAAATTGACCATCAGCTTTTCAATCCTGCCAGGAATATGTGAAGATTGAGAGAACACCAGCCGTTCATCCGCCTGCACTTTGCCGTTTAACCGAACCGATTTGACCGGATCCATTGTACCTACCAATGCTGTGCTGACATTGGCTAACTGCATGGCTGTTGGCGACATAATTATAGCCATCGAATCCAGTTCTCCTTCGCCTTCCAAAGGAATAAGGTCCATACCACAGATGGGGCATTGACCGGGTTCGCTCTGCCTGATTTGAGGGTGCATGGCGCAGGTCCAGACTGTTTCCGCGTGCGCTTCTTCTTTGTCGTCAGGTTGGCGGTCAGCCTGACCACGGCCAAAAATTCCCCAACCGAGGATGAGTCCTGCTGCCAGTGTCCCCATTGCTACCACCACCAGCGTTCTTGATGTTATCGTTTTCATTGTGATTTTTTTTGTCGCCTTTAAAGTTTTCAACAAGTATCTGTGACCTAATGTAAAATGTCGGTGGCAGCCAGGTATTCCAATTTAGCAACGGCCATCCAGGCTCCCGTGACAACTTTTACGCGTTCACTTTCGTGCATCAGCAATTCCTGCTGCATACTGAGCACCTCTTCAAAATCCTGTTCAGAACTCTCAAACGCCGAGAGCAAAAG
>DATBVZ010000330.1:0-5513 GCA_036515095.1 Cyclobacteriaceae bacterium
AGTCTTTGAGTTCGTCCCGGCTCAGCCTGTATTTCAATTGGACCAGCATAATCGGTAGGCAAAGTATCCGCAATTCTTTAAGTTTATCAACTTTTTCATGAAGATCTTAAGAAGTATTCTGTTGCTTGCTGCCCTTGCGGCGATTGCATACGGCCTCGTCTATGCCTGGCGCGCAGCTCCCATCCTTACCGGTTACGGGGCCAAAATGTTGTGTTCCTGTGCCTTTGCCGGTGGCCGTGAGGCCGATGACGTTATTAATATAGAGTTGGCAAGGTTTCCTGTTTCGCTGGGGTCCTATCAACTTGACCGGGCAGACTCCTCTGCGACTGGCAGTGTGATGGGCCTGGCGCGGAAGAAGGCGATCTTCAGGAGGGGCCTGGGCTGTACATTGGCCAACGGGATTTCAGAAGCGGCGCTACGCAGCCAACCTATAAAGAGGTACGTTCCACTTCCGGCAAATCCCGATACCATACCCTGGCCGATGGGTGATCGACTGCCGGATTCGATTCCCCGGGGCGTGGCAATGCAGCGACTTCACGAAGTCGTTGAAGGAGCGTTTGCAGGCTCCGAAAATGACAGCAGGAATACCCGGGCGATCCTGGTCGTTTATGACGACGCGATTGTTGCTGAAAAATATGCAGAAGGATTTGACCGGCGATCCAGGCACATGGGCTGGTCGATGACCAAAAGTGTGATCAACGCGCTCACCGGAATTCTTGTCAGACAGGGCAGGCTCAACATTCACGAGCCTGCCCCCATCAGCTTCTGGCGCGAAGATGAACGGGCGGACATAACGATTAACCATTTATTGCAGGCATCCAGCGGACTTGAATGGGTTGAGGACTATGGCGGCCCGAGTGATGCAACCAACATCTTTAAGAAGAAAGACACAGGACTATACGCCGCGCATCAATCGCTGCGCCATCCCCCCGGCACTGTATTTTATTATTCCAGCGGCGCCACCAACCTGATTTCATGGATCATTCGCCAGACCATCGGCGACGATGATTATTATGCCTTCCCGCAGCGCGAACTGTTCGAAAAGATCGGAATCACCAGCATGATCCTCGAGCCCGACGCCGGCGGGACTTTTGTGGGTTCTTCCTTTTCCTTTGCATCGGCACGCGACTGGGCGCGACTCGGAATGCTCTATCTCCATGGTGGCATGGCCGGAGGCGAGCGGATCCTATCTGAAGACTGGGTGAAATACAGTACCACACCTGCCCCGGCGGCTCATGAGGGAGAATACGGTGCGCAGTTCTGGCTGAATGCGGGGTCGCCGCAGAACGCATCGGACAGGATCTTTCCGGACGTTCCCCCGGATCTGTTTTTCGCCGATGGGTTCGCCGGGCAGAACGTCTTCATCCTTCCCTCCAAAAAACTGGTGGTCGTGAAGCTAAGCGAGTCGCAGGGCGACTACCTGGATGATAACCGGTTCCTTGGTGATATCATCGCCACCCTGCCGGACTAACTCACTCGGCTTCGGTTGTCGCTGTCAGGTCGGCTTCCTTTATTACGGTTGCGATTATGCTGCTTATGCCCTCGTCAATCCGCGTCCAAACAGGCACCACTATACCGTTGCTTGCGTCGATGCCGATATAGTCACCTAGCGAAGGGGCGGTCCCTGTTTTGAAAGGCGCTTCTGATATCTTAACATTCGAAAATGTATTGCCATGATCTTTGGAATACGCAAGGTATACATCAGTCTGGTCATCATCGTAGGCACGTCGGTCGTAGTAGACGATATACAGGTTGCCTGTTGTCTGGTCGATTGCAACTGCGGGCATGACCTGGTGACTTCCTTTTTCGTCGTCATTGATTTTCATAGCGGGTGTCCAACTGTCTCCGTAATTAAGTGACCGTGAAAACCAGATATCCGTATCATCTTCCCCGTTGCGCTGGTCGGCCCAGATAAGATACAATGATCCGGCATAGCGGTCGGAACTCTTGTCAATCAACAGGGTGGGCATACCGTTAGTTTCCTCCAGACCCGGAATGTCGAACGACCAGCCGCCGGGTTGTTTTTCAATCTCAATATCATTGGTAAGCCAGGTTCCGCCTTTATTAAAGGAGCGATCAACAAATAGTCTTTCGTTTTGTGACCAGGCAGCAACCATGTAACCATCCCTGGAGACTACCGCTGTTCCACCCCGTGGTGTTCTGTCGCCGTTGCTGCAATCGCCCTCGCTACTGGTAAGGCGCACCGGTTCGGACCACTTTTTTCCTTCTTTGGATTGCGAGAGCATGATCATACTCTTGTGTGCATCATCCGCACTGCCATATTGATCGAACTGAGTCCAGAGCAACAGGAACTCACCCGACCTGCTGTTCATACCTATTGCGGGATGGAGTACATCCACGTTGGCCGTACCCGAATTTCCTGCTTCCTCCCACGTCATCCCGTTATCTTTGGACACCTGGCAGACGATCTTCTCACTCCTGCCGGTCGCGGGGTTCCGGGATAAATGGAAGTTGAACAAGTCACCCTTGCGGTCAGAAGCAAGCACATTCGAACCTCCAACCCCTTCGGTGGAGGTAATCAGGCTGTTCTCCCATGTCTTGCCGGAGTCGACCGACCTGTAGCGGTTGGCCGGCGAAGAGGCTGCCACAATGTTCCGGGGATCTTTTCGGTTGATTACAACGGCAGGATTGGGCCTTTCGTCGCCGCCTGTACCCAATACTATGTTCGCAAATTGTGCTGACATGTGGCCGGGCACAACCAAAAGCAGAAGCGCCATTGCGACAGCCCCGGTGACTACCCTTCCGGCCATGCGCTGAGACGCCGGCGCCGGGCACCCGGCTCCCGAACCATCATTTATACCCATGCTAATACGGTGTTTTTTAGAGGTGTCTGTTCGCTAATTACCTAATATATGCGCAAAATAACCAGAAATTAGGGAATTCATCCCGTTGAAGGCAATGTCGGGTTTTGCTAAATACAAAATTTCTTAACTTAGCGATGAACCCGCCTGCCTGTAGAAGCTGCCATCAAGGCAAATTGAATTTTAATGTTTTGCGCCATGGAAAAAAAAGAGAACCGCCCCAGTATGATCTCCTTATTTATAAGGCAATGTCTGCTGTTTCGCTCAAAGGACAGGCTGTTCCGATTCTTCGGGGTTTTCGTATGGGTCGACCTGTTTGTGCTCATTTATGCTCTCAGCAGGCTGGTTTCTGCTACCTGAACGCCGCGGGTCAGGAGTTGTTACCCAAACTGTGGAATAAAAGGACAATAACCCATTCACTGGGTTACAGTATGGGCTGAATTTCAACCTATTTTTATGTCGATTCGTCGTATAATACTACCATTCATCGACAATTTTCAGTAATCCCAAGGTGTCTGCATCCCGTTTGTCATTCCCAGACAAAACTAAATGCAAACAAAATCTATGGTAAAGAATTTCTTATTTGGGCTATCCCTGGCAGGACTACTCTGGGGATGCGATAGTGGTGAGAAGGAACAGTTGCGCGCTGAAGTTGATTCGTTGCGCACGGAACTGCAAACCAGCCAGCAAATGGCACAATCATTACAGGAAGTTGGCGCATTGATCGATTCTATAGATGCCAGCCGGAATCTGCTTCGCACAGACGTGGTGGAAGGCACAAGCTATACGGACTACGCTAACCGACTGAAGAGTATCAATGAACACATTCAGCAAACGGAAGGCAAGATCGCAGAATTGGAAGAATCTCTGAAGACCTCCAAGAGCGCTTCATCAAACTATGCCGGGAGCCTGAAGAGACTGAAAGTGGATCTTGAAGCAAGGACCGAACAGCTTGCTGCCCTGGAAAAGGAAATAGAAACAATGCGTACTGAAAATGCTTCCCTTGCGCAGACTGTCAACCAGCGTGATTCAACCCTTGTTGTAAAGGAGGAAGTTATCCAGATGAAGGAACAGGATATTGTCGCGCTGGAAACCCAGGTTGAGGAGGTCAACACTGCCTCCCGGATGAGCCAGGCCGATCTGTACTTTGCGCAGGCGGCAGCTCTTGAAACAGCAGCTTCAAGAACCAAATTTGCTCCGAAGAAGAAGAAAGAAACACAGCGTGAAGCGCTTGAACTTTACAAGCTGTCACTTTCTCTGGGCAAAGAAGAAGCTCAATCCAAGATCGACGAACTCGTGAAAGTCCTTTCCTAATACATATTAGTCTTACCTGTAGCAAAAGCCAGGCCCCATCCGGGGTCTGGTTTTTTTTTATGTGCTGTCTGGTGTGAATACGGCATAGTGGATTGAGGACCTACCCACCTATGCCGTACACCGGATACCCGAAAAATGAACCGGAGCCTGTTTTTGCTGCCTTGCCTCAATTCTATAACTTGAAATGAATTCAATGACCCTTTACGTGTTTGGATTCAAAAATCGGAAAATGGTTCCTCAGGCTAAGATTCTACGGGTATTTCAATTGATCGGACTGCTGAAGGGCGGCGGTCGAACCGTTGGGCAGTTGGCCAGTCATCTTGAAACCACGGAGCGAACCATATACCGCTACTTCAAGTTGCTGGAGGAAATCGGTTTTCTTATCGATCAGGATTTTAACGGCAGGTACTTCATCCATCGCGACGAGGGAGAAAACCCCGACGACCAGTTCTCCCTGGAGGAAGTAAGTATTCTGCGGCAGCTCATTCAAAGCGGCGCGCCAGGTCATCCCCTGCAGGATGACCTGCTGCGCAAACTGGCCTTCCATTCCGAGGCCCGGGACCTGCCTGAGCAATTTCTCAAACTGCGTGTGGCACGACTCTTTCGTGTGCTCAATGACGCCATTGAAAACAAACAGCAGGTCGTGCTCAAACATTATCACTCCGCAAACAGCCAGGAAATAACCGACAGGCTGGTGGAGCCGTTCCAGTTTGGAGAGGGATTTCAATCCGTTCAGGCCCTTGACACGAAGGACAAGCAATGCAAGTATTTCAAGCTCGAACGGATCGGCGATGTTGTGGTGCTGGGTAAGCCGTATAAATTTGAAAAGCTCCACGAACGTTCCATTACCGACGTATTCGGTATGAGCGGAAAGAAGGAAACCTGGGTGACATTAAAATTGAGCCTCCGGGCTTACGTCCTGATGCGCGAGGAAAACCCGCTCGCCATGCCCTACCTGGAAAAGGAGGAATCGGGAGAAACGCGCACCTATATCTTCAACGGCCCCACCCTGAATTTCAAGGGAGTCGGACGGTTTGTGATGGGTCTTGCCGATGAAGTTAAAATTGTCGGCCCGGCAGAGTTTAAATCGTACGTAAGGGATAAGCTGAAACAGCAGAAGCTGTGGTAGGGGTATGGGTGAATAGGGGGTATAAGGGTATAAGGTATAGGGGTATAAGGTATAAGGTATAAGGGGATAAGGGGTCCCTACTCCAACACTCCAACCTGCCTGCCCCCCAAGAGGCCAGCGCGTGGCAGGCAGGCACATCAACACATGAACCTATGATGACATTTAAAAAATTCTCAGTGCGTCATGACCGTGTGGCCATGAAGGTGGGAACCGACGGAGTGCTTCTTGGAGCATGGACTTCGGTGACT
>DATBVZ010000331.1:0-2739 GCA_036515095.1 Cyclobacteriaceae bacterium
CCCTGGCCGCTACCCAGCAGCAATCGGGGAAGGGAAATGTACCCCTGCAGGAAAAATTGCGGCCGATGAAAGTAGGTTGTCAGCACGGCGGCACTTCAACAAAGAATCTTGAGTTCCTCGCGCGCCATGGCGTATTCAACATGGACGCGGGCGAACCAAAATTCGTGACGGGCACAGGCTGGGACCTTGAAGATTCACTGGCAAAGAAAGAGGCCTGTGAAAAATACGGCATCAGCCTGGACGCCTACCATCTCCCGTTATCTTCAGCAGGCATTGAAAGGGTTGCTACACCGAATATTATGCTTGGGAAAAGCCCGGAGCGGGACAGGGAAATTGAACTTATCCAGCAAATGATCACGGTGGCGTCAAAAACAGGGGTGAAGGTGCTTAATTATAACACCATCATACTTCCTATTCTGCGGACAGAAAGGACGCCGGATCCCAAGAGAGGCAACGCCAGCTACAGTACCTGGAACTATGCAGAGGCCGTTAGGCAGGGCTTGGATAAGGAAATGACGATTGCCGGAAATGTTTCTGTTGATGAAATGTATGAGCGCATCACCTACCTGCTTGACAGAATACTGCCGGTAGCAGAGGAATACAAAGTGAGACTGGCCAATCACATCGCCGATCCCCCTGCTCCTGAAGGATACCGGGGTATCACACGTTGGAATAGCCCGGATGTATTTGAAGGCATAAAGCGGTTTGCCATGTTGTACGATAGTCCGTATCACGGTTTCAATCTTTGCCTTGGTTCAGTCGCCGAAGGATTGAAGGACCCGGCTACGGAAATCATCCCGATAATCCGGTGGGTTGGAGAGCGAAGGCAGATATTCAATATTCATTTGCGCAACATCAAAGGTGGCTGGAACAACTTCCGGGAAGTGTATCCCGACAACGGTGATATGAATTTTGTTCGCGTGGTGAAAGCGTTAAAGGACGTGGGGTATGACGGTATGGTAATGCCGGACCACATACCGCAACACGATGATCCTGAAAGCGGACAGCAGGGGCACGCCTTTGCATTTGGTTATATTAAGGCGTTGATCCAGGCTGTATATGACGAAACCTAAGGTCTCTGTCGAACGGAATGTTGTAATGGGCCAGTCGGAATGCCTATTCTGACCACGTATGTTATCACAAGTAGGATGTAGTCCTTAAAGATGCGCTGATCGTCAGCGAAAAGCCCGGGGAGTTTCAGCAAATGAAGTGGGGACTGATTCCATGGTGGACAAAATCCAGAGAGGATGCTGAAATGACTCGCCTGAACCATTTAGACTCAGGCATAGCTTGTTGCTGCATGGGTGCGGTACCCAATGTTAGTGGTTTATGTGAAAACCTAAGGCCGAAGTTTCAAATGTTACACCGACGGCGCTTCTCAATCGCCCCAACAAATTTAATGGCATGCTGCACACTGATCTTTCGGGACACTTTTCATGGAAGCGTATCAGGATGTGCGGGACAACTTCAAAGTTTCATCAGATTTTTTCCTGAACTTCAGGTATGGGTTGATTATCAGGACGTGAATTGTCAGACTAACAATAATATGCTATGAAAAAAGTTCAATTGCTCCTTACCATGTTTGCGGGTTTCTTCCTCTTATCCGGTTGTACCGGAAATAAGGAGAAAAACGACGAAACGCAACGTGTGGTTTCATCCGCACCCGCACAAACAATAGATATTAAAGAATGGGCGGTTCCCTGGGAAAACACCGGGACACGCGACCCGTTTGTTGCACCTGACGGGAAAGTATGGTTCTGCGGCCAGCGAGGAAACTACATAGCCTTTCTTGTGCCTGGTACTGGCGAATTCAAACGGTATGAACTGGAAGAAGGTACACACCCCCACAACCTGATTGTTGACGACTCAGGTTTTGTCTGGTATGCAGGTAATCAGAATGCCCACATTGGCAAACTTGATCCGGCGGATGGCGCAGTAACAAAATTCGCCATGCCTGACACAGACGCAAGAGATCCCCATACGCTGGTGTTCGACCGGGGAGGCAACATCTGGTTTACGGTACAGGGAGGGAACTTTGTTGGTCATCTTAACACAACATCAGGCAAAGTCAGGCTTATTTCCGTCCCGACTCCCGGGGCAAGGCCATATGGTATCAAGATGAATCCTCAGGGCCAACCCTGGGTGGTTTTGTTTGGCACGAATAAATTGGCCCGGATCGATCCCGCAACTTTTGAATTGACTGAAGTGGAACTCCCGAACAAGGAATCGCGTCCACGCCGGATTGAGATCGCCGAAGACGGGTCTATATTTTATGGAGATTACAGCAGGGGCTATCTGGGGAAGTATTCTCCCGCTAATGCCAAATTTGTGGAATGGCCGCTACCGGGAGGAGAAGACTCTGAACCCTATGGAACGGCACAAGATCAGGAAGGCAGGATCTGGGTTGCTGAATCCGGAGTTGAGCCCAACCGGCTGGTGGGATTCGATCCGGAGAAGGAAGAATTCTTTAGTATAACGGAGATACCCAGCGGCGGAGAAACCATCCGCCATATGTATTTTCATCCTTCGACGCGCGAAATCTGGTTCGGAACAGATACCAATAACATCGGCCGCGCTGTGATTGAGCTTTAGTGCGTTGGCAGAAGCGGATCATTTCCAGAATGAAATACCTCAGTGTCGTTTGTTTCATTGTTATGCTAATACTTCCTGCCGCATGCGGTCAGGAAAATGAACATAACGTACTCTATGAAGCCGACATGATCATTTACGGCGGTACCT
>DATBVZ010000332.1:0-4686 GCA_036515095.1 Cyclobacteriaceae bacterium
CATGCCGGTGAGCTTCACGAAATCTCTTCTTGATATGTTCCTGGTGATCATAGCTCCGTTATTTAACCGATGTTTTCTGTGCCATAAGTGCGGAAGCTGTCTTAACAGCTTTACGTATCCGGAGGTATGTTCCGCACCGGCATAGATTGCCCTGCATGGCGCGGTCAATTTCCGTATCTGAGGGCGAGGGATTCTTAGCCAGCAGTGCAGCCGCAGTCATGATCTGGCCGGATTGGCAGTAACCGCACTGGGGTACCTGTTCCATAATCCATGCCTGCTGCACCGGATGGGCATTGTCTTCCGATAATCCTTCTATGGTGACAATATTCTTGTTGGCAGCCGCCGAAACGGGTATGGAGCAGGAACGAACAGGTGTTCCGTCCATATGGACCGTGCATGCACCGCATTGCGCAATCCCACACCCGTATTTTGTGCCTGTTAAGCCTGCCATATCCCGGATAGCCCACAGCAACGGCATCTTCGGATCGGCGTCTAAGGTGTAAGACTTGTTGTTCAATTTGATTTTAATGGATGCCATAACCATTTTTTTTAATTCGCTAATTCAGATCAATCATTTGGGTGAGTGTACAATTTAATGAATAAGCAGGAAAGAAATACCGCCCGGTGCGGGGTTTATACAGACAACCGGTTAACCAAGACAAACGGCACAAAGCAACGGACATACGCCGTCAGGACAACGGGTCCCGACCCGCGTTTTTCGCGCTAATTCCGATCCGGACAATCAGGGTTATTTGCTCCGCAGTTGGGCATACATGTTCAGGAGTTCGGCTTCTGCTTTAGCCGGAGATCCGCAATCGAAGGGTGGGTGCGGGTCATACTCCAGGCCCAACTGGATCATACGTGCCGTCGTGTTATCCGCCAGTTTGCTCACGAGGTACAGTGCCATGTCGATACCGGCAGATACGCCGGCGGCCGTAATAATCTTTCCATCATGTACATACCGTTCCTGCCGCACGTTCACCGGATATTTTTTCAGTTGCTCCATCCTTCTCCAGTGGGTGGTGCACTGCCTGCCATTGAGAATTCCTGCTGCCGCAAGCAACAGCGATCCTGAACACACGGATACCGTCCAATGGGAGTGGCCATGGATCCTCCGAAGCCAGTCGAGGATCTCTTTGTCGTCAAGTATATCGTCAATACCAGGGCCACCCGGAACAACCAGAACGTCTGCGTTCTGAATATTCTGTATAGAATGCTCAGACCGTAAGACCAGCCCGTGTGGATCCCGGTATTCCTTTGTTTCCTTACCGGCAAACCGGATCACGGCATCCGGCAGACGGCTCAATACCTCATAGGGACCGATAATGTCAAGTGCGGTGAATCGTTCGAAGAGAAGTGCGACTATTCTCATGTGACCGGTGTTTGGATGATTTCTATTTTGACAGTGATTGGGCAGTTGGTGGTGGCAAAAAGGAAACCTACTGGCTGCATGCGTTTAGTATGTCGGCGACCTCGGCAACTTCGACCAGCCCACGGTTGCGATTCCAGTTGTTGTAAATATAGGTTGCAATTTCCGCGATTTCCAGGTCGGTAAGCGTGGGTGCCCCGGGCATGGGCTGGATATATTCCTTTCCATTAACCAAGACAGGCTCCTCCATGCCGTACCGGATGAGGCAGATCACCTCTTCCATGTTGTTGTCCATGTAATCGGATGTATCCAGCGGCGGATAGACCAGGCCAAGCCCGGTTCCGTCTTTCTGATGGCAGTTGCTGCAGTTATTATCATACAGTTGTTGTCCCTGAAGGAAGTATTGCCTGAATTTTGCAGAGTTCCCGTCGGTTGTTCCGCCTGATTTTCCGGAACAGGCAAGAAGCAGGAAGGCAAGGGGCAGAAGCGCAGTCCCGGTCACGAGGTTACTTTTCATATTCTTTCCTGAGTCTGTCGATATCATCAAGCAGGCGGTTTACATCTTCCTCTTTGGTGCCATCGTATTTTCCGCGGATCCGTCGTTCCTTGTCGACCAGCAGGAAAGCGCCGCTGTGAATGAATCCATCCGGCTCGGTATCGTCTGCCAGTGCAGTAGCAAAGTAGCTTGTTTGTGCAATCTTGAAAATGTCTTCCTGGCCGCCGGTGACAAAGTGCCACTTGTCGCTGCTCACCCCTAACCGCCGCGCGTAGTCGTGCAGCAGGCCTACGGTGTCATACTCCGGATCAATAGTGTGCGAAAGCAGTAGTACGTCAGGTTCTGTCTTTATTGAATCGTAAACCCGCAGCATTTGTGTTTTCATCACCGGACAGATGGTTCTGCATGAGGTGAAGAAAAAATCGGTAACGTAAATTTTGTCGTTGAAGGTCTCGTTGGTTACCAGCACGCTGTCCTGATCGATGAATTGAAAGTCGGCAATGGTGTGATAGATCGTATCATTTCCCTCCGCTATCCGTTCTCCAAAAATCGGGAGCTTTTCTTCCGCTGTCCTTCCGGAGCATGCTGAAAACAACACGAAAGATACGGGCAGGAGGAGGCGCAATGCGGAACGTGAATTTCGGAATATGGGAAACGTCCGGTTCGGATTACTGTTGATTACCATCTCTGAAGTTTTTGTAAAATCGTATTCCCAAAATAATAATAAGTGTAACGGTAAGTAAGCCCGCAAGGCCCCAGGCAATGCTCAGTGTATCTTTTAATACGATAATGAAGACAATCGCAATGAGAAATACGGTGGCGACTTCATTCCAGATCCGCAATTGCTGAGAGGAAAATTTAACAATTCCTTTCTTCAATTGGTTCACCAGATACTGGAGGGAAAAATGGTAGGCGTACAGCATCAGAACTAACGTCAGCTTCACATGCATAAAGCCGTGTTGAAGCCATTCCGGCTGGTCAATGACCAGGGCTACTCCCATTCCAAGGGTAACCATTGCGGATGGCCAGGCGATGCCATACCACAGTCGCTTAGCCATTATATTCAAATGATTTACGAGGATCGATTTTTCAGGTTCGGGTTTTGCGTAGGCTTCCGTAATGTAAATCAGCAAACGGGGGACATAAAACAAACCGGCAAACCAGGTGACTACAAAAATAATATGGACTGCCTTCAGATAAAGGAATGTCATGGCGGCAAAAGTCTGCAGTGGGGACTCAAGGCACAACTGTTTTAGGGTATATTTTCAAGGCCGGAAATTTCAATTCTGTCTCCAATCCTCACTTCCCCCTTGCCCGGGCCAATGAGATTCTTTCCGAAGTAGATCTTGGCGCCCTCCTGCCGATACGTTGCCAGGGTTTGCAAGGGTTCCTTTCCCTTCTCACCCGTATCCTGATTGACGGTGGTAACGGCACAGCGTGTGCAACGTTTCGCGCCGAAGAACCGATGGCCGCCAATGGTGAACCATTGCCACGTGTCTTCTTCATTCGGATCGCCTCCGGTAAATACGAAATTCGGTCTGAACCGGTTCATGGGGAGCGGTGCGGGCAAACGCCTGTTGAGTTCATCCAATGACGCCTGGCCAATCAGCAGAAACGGAAAGGCGTCCTGAAGGGCGAAATGATCATCGCCGATCGTATAAGCATCGTCAACTGCCCGCGGATTTTCTTCCGGAAACTGAACCAGCCGGCAGGCAAAACCCAGTCTTTCAGAGAACCAGTTGTCATATTCTGCACCCGGTGCTTGCACCGACACCATGTCGTTCCATACCGTTGCCACGATCCTTTCGCCGCGATCGTTATCCAGCGGAACCCTCATCGTCTCGTTCCGGAAGGTAACCTCAAGGTTGCCGGGGCTCATGGATAATTTGAACAAGGCCATTTCAGGGTGGACGCGTTGCGTCATGAATTTACTTTTCTCATCAATCAGCATCCACCGCCTGTCATACTGAAGCCCCTTGGGCTGTATGCTCGCAGAAGTGAGTGGCACACCACCCAGGCCCTTGACGGGATAAATCCATATTTGGCTCAGTTGCATTAATTTCATAAAAATTTTGCCACAAATCTCATTGATTTCCCGTTATTCAGATAATTGCGTTGATGCTCATCGAACAACTTACGGTTTATGCCAAGTCCGACTGCCCTGTGGTATTTTGAAAGTGTGAACCTGTATAAAATACTGTGCCCCCATAAGACCAAAGTGATGGGCCTGGCGCACGAATTTAAGAAATACGGCAAGGATGATTTTATTTATTTCCCCGACGAAGTGGCGGACCATATTTTCATGATTGTCGACGGCAGGGTAAGGATCGGCCACTACCTGGAGGATGGCCAGGAAGTAATCAAGGCAATTCTTACAACCGGCGAGCTATTTGGCGAGCTGGCGCTGGCCGGTGAAGACAGAAGGAGCGATTTTGCGCAGGTAATGGACGAGGGTACAACCATTTGCCCGTTGAGCATCGAAGAGCTCAAGGAGCTGATGAAGCAGGACAAGGAACTCAGCTTTCGCCTGCTCAAACTCGTTGGTCTGAGGTTGATGCGCCTGGAGCGAAGGCTGGAGTTGCTGGTCTTCAAAGACGCCCGTACCCGGGTGATTGAATTCCTCAAGGACGCCGCAGAATGGAAAGGAAAGAAAGTTGGCTTTGAAACGATGATACCTACAAAGCTAACCCACAAGGATATTGCAGCGCTTACCGGCACTTCAAGGCAAACCGTAACTACCATTTTGAACGAGCTCAAAGACCGCAACCTCATCTATTTCGACCGCCGGAAGATTCTGATCCGGGATTTGGATAGGTTGGGT
>DATBVZ010000333.1:0-17067 GCA_036515095.1 Cyclobacteriaceae bacterium
TATAATCACCCTGACGGAATTCAAGCCTGCCAAACGGGGAGATAAGTGATCCACTTCCATCGTGTACAAAGATCACCTCGTCCCCCTCCGCATTCTTATAGAAGTAATCCATTCCGGATTGGCTGGGGGAACAGATCGAAATGGAACAATCGTTATTCGCCAACAGTACCTTCCTCGCTGACAGAAAATCTTCTCCGGTGGATCCTGCTCTGGAGGTATTAAGATGCGTTTGCTTCAAGCCATAGTCTTTGAGAATTCCGGGGCCATATTTTATGGATTGCCCCACACCCTTTATCCGTGTTGGCGGATTAATGTGATAGAGAATGGAATATATTCCCGAGAAGCCCCTGGAACTCACGACTTCTTCTTTATACAGATTGTTGTCCGGCTGGCGGAATTGCGTATGCCGTTTCGGAGGAATACGTCCCATGCGATGGTAGTACATGACGTCTGTGTTTAATGAATCAAATTACAAATTCAGTCACTGCGAACCCCTAAAAAAATCCCGAATGCTACCGGATAACTTTCGGGATCAGAAATACGTTCCTTGCAGCAGGCGATCGTTACATGTCCATCCTGTCCATTTCGGGTGCTTTATCAAACAACATAATGGACTGTTGCAAAATCTCATTGGTTTCGTTAAAGATCGGGTAAAAGCCCTCGTTGCCCCAAACACCCTTCGCTATCTGCGCCTTCAGGTGGATCCGAAACAGCTGCTTCTTCTGGTTCAATTCAATACGGTCAGGCTGGGCTTTATTCCGCAGTCCGACCCTCACGAGCTCATCCAGCATCGCATCGCTTACATGGAATCCGGAGCGGTAATTCTCGAATCCCATTTTTTCCAGTTCTTCCTTGTGCTTCTCAGCGTAGTAGAACGCATATTCAAAGATGGCGTAAGTCGAATACAATTCGTTGAGATAATGGCTATTAAGAACCGTATCGAGCGGGACAAAATAATCGGGCATAATTCCCCCTCCGCCATACACGGTACGCCCATTCAGGGTCAGGTACTTAAGGGAATCACTGAAATGAATGCTGTCTGCATGAAAGAATTCGCCGTGATTGTAGCGGCTGATAATATCCTGGGCATACACCTGTTCGTCGTCATACGGCTTCTGAATCGATCGTCCGCTGGGCGTGTAGTACCTGGAAATCGTTAACCGGATCTCCGACCCGTCGCTCAGATCAAACGGACTCTGTACCAATCCTTTGCCAAAACTCCGCCGACCGACAATCAGTGCACGGTCATTATCCTGCAGGGCACCCGCGAGGATTTCGGAGGCAGAGGCGCTTCCTTCATTCACCAGCACAATCAGATCACCGCTCTCGAAACTACCCCTTGATGTGGCATTGGCCGACTGGTCATACCGGCTGTTCTTGCCTTTGGTGTAGACAATTCTTTTGGATGCGGGCATGAATTCATCGACCATGTCTATGGCAACGTTCAGGTAGCCTCCCGGATTGCCCTGGAGGTCAAGCACCAGTTTTTGCATTCCCTGGTCCTTGAGTTTCTTGATGGACTGGGTGAATTCGTCGTACGTTGTTGCCGCGAAGCGGCTCACCTTAATATATCCCATTCCATCGCGAACCATATACGCCGCATCCACCGAGTACTGGGGGATCTTGTCGCGCACAATATTAAAAACAAGTTCTTTCTTGCCGCGAAGGATGCCTACCTCCACTTCTGTGCCCTTTGGTCCTTTCAGGTGTCGCATTACATCTTCGTTAGTGATGCCAACTCCGCCCACATTCATGCTGTCAACCCGGATAATCTTATCGCCGGATACGATCCCTACAGACTCCGAAGGACCGCCGCTCAGGGGCGAGACCACCACGATGGTATCGTTAAATATCTTGAATTCGATCCCGATGCCGTCAAAGTTACCCCTGAGGTCTTCGTTTGCGCGATCCCGCTCCTCTACGGGTATGTAGGCTGAATGCGGGTCAAGTTTAGTCAGCATATCCCGGATGGCCTCTTCAACGAGTTCACCGGTATTTACGTCATCGACATAGGAATCCCTGATCTGACTCAGAACCTCCCTGAATTTCTGAACTTCCGGCCCAACATCCCGACTGGTCCTTTGATTGAAGCTGGCCCCGAGAAAGACTCCGGCCGCCAGGCCGATGCAAAGCACAATAGGGAGCCTGATCTGATTTTTCGTGTTTTTAATCTCCATACCCAATTTCAATCAATCCTGTATCTACCAACGCAAACCGCTTCCAATTCATTCTTGCCACACAATAATGCCGGGTCCACAAAAATAGTCGTTGACAGACAGGAAATTGACAAAAATCAGACAGAATTCATTTGTCTCTGATTATCTGTGCATATTTTACGGGGGTTTGCCTATCTTTACCCATTGCGGTATGGACAAATTGGCCTTAAAGGATAAGCTCATTAGTGAATTGGTGGATCAGAACTATGTCCACGCTTACGTACTCTATTACTTCGGCGTAAAGTTTTATGAATATTCCGAGCGAACCCTGGAACAGGTCTGCAATGAACGCAACCTCAAGATTGACCAGGTGATCCGCGAAATGGAGTCCCCCAGCCATGTGCAGGACGCCGACCTTCCATTGCTGGCTTATCCAATCGACCTCATCATAGAGTACCTCAAACATGCCCATTTCCTTTTCATAAAGCATAAGCTTCCGTACATCGCCCGGCTCGTCGAATCCTTCAAAGCCAACCATCCGGATTATACAAACCTGGAAAAAGACCTGAAGTTTGTCTTTCCGCTGTTCGTTGAGGACTTTATCCAGCACATTTATGAAGAAGAGGATACGCTGTTCACGTACATCAAATTGCTGGAGCGGGCACTGAAGGGAAGATGCAATCCGTCGAGTCTCTATTATCAAATGGAAAAGAATTCCATTCACAAATTTGCCGTGGAGCATGAGGCACACGATGATGAAATGGGTGGATTGCGTAAGATTACCCTAAATTATACCCTCGAGGGCACGGCACCGCTGCATATCAAGGTGATCTTTGAGGAATTGAAGGACTTTGAAAAAAACCTCACGACGCATGCCCGGATTGAAAATGAAATTCTCTTTCCCAAAGCAATGGCGCTGGAGAACAGGGTGAAACTTGCCTTTTTCGACAAGGTCCGTTTCAACTGACAACCTCTTTAGGGGCAATCAATAGGAAATCACGCGCACGGTCTTGCTGAATCTTGTAGTCACACTTGATGGTTATACGGCTGTGAACTATTCGGACGGTCCGGTACAACGCACGGATCAATAAAACTGATTCAGAACTTGGGAAGGCTATTGGGAATCGACTTTGGGCTACGGAGAACAGGCATCGCGGTGACCGATCCTCTTCAGATCATATCGACACCGCTGGAAACGATCGAAACATCCCGGTTGATCCAATTCCTGCAGGCATACGTAAACAAAGAACCAGTCGATGCATTTGTAGTGGGAATGCCAAAGACGATGGCCAACGAAGAATCATCCGTCGCCCCATACGTAAAAAAATTCGTCGGGGAACTTGCCAGGTACTTTCCGGGAAGACCCGTCCACCTCGTCGATGAGCGTTTCACAAGCGCTATTGCCCGGCGGGCTTTAATCGACGGCGGTATGAAAAAGAAACAGCGCCGCGATAAGGCCAACCTTGACAAGATCAGCGCTGCGATCATCTTGCAGGGGTTTCTGGATTCCGGACACCAGACTTCTTAGCGAGGGCCTCCGTAGCTGTTTTTTACTTCGATTCAGCCGGAGGGGGATCTAAACTTGCCGAATATCCGTTAACTTTGTCGTTAAGAATCAGCAGAATATGATCTATCCCATTGTCCTTTATGGCCATCCGGTGTTGCGGCAGCCGACAAAAGATGTGGAGCGCGGTACCGAAATAAAAGAACTTATCCAGGACATGTTCGAGACCATGAAACAGGCCCAGGGTATCGGGCTTGCAGCCCCGCAGATCGGTAAGTCGCTGAGGCTATTTGTGGTGGATGGTACGATCCTTGAAGATGAGCCTGCCATGCAGGACTTCAGGAAGGTCTTTATTAACCCGGTCGTTCTCGAAGAACTGGGCGAAGTATGGGAGTACGAAGAAGGTTGCCTGAGTATACCCAACATACGGGAGAATGTTGCGCGCAGGGAAAAACTCCGCATCCGTTATTACGATGAAGACTGGAACCTGAGCGAAGAAGACTATTACGGCCTGAAGGCCCGGATCATTCAGCACGAGTACGACCACATCGAAGGGAGGCTGTTCATCGATTACCTGACACCACTTAAGAAGCGCCTGCTAAAAAGTAAACTCGCCGACATTTCCAGGGGCAAAGTTGAAACGGAATACAGGATCAAACATAAAGTATAAAAATTCCTGCTGCATTTGGCGCCATCATCCGAACTACCTGATCTATGAAGCTTCATTCAAAGCTCCCGGATGTTGGGACAACGATCTTCACGGTCATGTCAAGAATGGCCATAGACCACGGAGCGATAAATCTGTCTCAGGGGTTTCCCGACTTTCCGATAGACAAGAATCTCAGCAATCTCGTCGGCCGTTACATGGCCGAAGACTACAACCAATACGCTCCCATGGCGGGGCTTCCCGAATTGCTGGAATCAATAGCCCGTGTTGCAGGCACGACCTATGGATATCCAGTCAATGCCGAAGACGAGATTACTATTACGGCAGGCGGGACAGAAGCGTTGTTCTCATCCATTTCGGCTTTTGTAAGTACGGGTGAGGAGGTCATACTGTTCGATCCCTCCTATGATTCTTATGATCCGGCTATCCGGCTTTGCGGTGGTGTACCCGTTCGCCTTGCCCTTACCCCGCCGGATTTCGTCATTGACTGGGACCTGGTAGAGAAACGGATAACGCCGCGTACCCGCATGATCATGATAAATACGCCGCACAATCCGACGGGCAGAATACTTACCGGGCATGATCTGAGATCGTTGGAAAGCCTTGCGCTTAAATACGGACTGCTGGTATTGAGCGATGAGGTTTATGAACGGATCATCTTTGACGGGGCCGTGCACCAGAGTGTCTTGCGTTATCCCGGCTTGCGGTCGCAAAGCATTGCGGTATTTTCTTTCGGCAAGACATTCCATGCTACCGGCTGGAAGATAGGCTATACGGTTGCCCCGGAAAACCTGACCAAAGAAATTCGAAAAACACATCAGTTTATCACCTTCAGTGTGAATACGCCGGTTCAAAAAGCATTATCGGAATACCTCAGGGACGAAAGGAATTACCGTTCGATTGGAGATTTCTATCAAAGGAAAAGAGACTTCTTCCTGGACCAATTGAAGGGCTCGTCGTTCGAGCCTGTTCCGAGCCGGGGCTCCTACTTCCAGCTCGTGTCCTACCGAACGCTGTCCTCCAAGCCCGAAATGGAGATGGCCGTCGAGATTACGAAGAAATACAAGGTCGCATCAATTCCCGTTTCTGTGTTTTATGAACACCACTTTAATCAGCAACTGCTGCGATTCTGTTTTGCCAAAAAAGAAGAAACCCTCGCTGAAGCCTGCGTTATCCTGAGGAAGTTGTGACACCAAAGTTCGGCCCGATAGTTCTTAGAATTCTCCGCTTCATTCCCTTTATTTGCGGCGAGATCGCGAGTGAGATATGCAGGACCTGAATGTTACCGTTATCCAATCTGACCTCCATTGGGAGGACATTGGCGCCAACCTTGCCATGTTTGAGGAAAAAATATGGCGCATCGGCTCAAAAACAGATGCGATCGTGCTCCCTGAAATGTTCAGCACCGGCTTTACCATGAATGCCCCCGGTTTGGCTGAGATGATGAACATGCGCACGACAAAGTGGATGCGTCAGATGGCCGACCAGACGGGTGCGCTCCTGATTGGCAGCTTTATCTGCCAGGTCCACAACAGGTATTACAACCGGCTTGTCTGGATGGAGCCGGGCGGTAACCTGAAAACATACGACAAAAGACACCTTTTCAGAATGTCCGGTGAGCAAAAAAGCTTTGCCTCCGGAGAAAGCCTCCTGATCGGGTCCTGGAAAGGATGGCGAATTTGCCCTATCGTCTGTTACGATCTCAGATTTCCCGTTTGGTGCCGTAACCGGTTTGACATAACAACACGAAAATTATCGTACGACCTCCTGATTTGCATCGCAAACTGGCCGACAGCGCGCATCGTTGCGTGGGATACCCTTCTGAAAGCAAGAGCCATCGAAAACCTGTGCTACACCGTCGGGGTAAACCGTATCGGGCAGGATGGGAATGGAATTGAGCACAATGGACATTCCTCAATTAATAACCCCAAAGGAGAATCAATTTTCACCCTCGAAGGTATTGACACCATAAAAACGATGGAGTTGAATGCACACTCACTTCAGGCTTTTCGCGACAAGTTTCCGGCGTACATGGATGCCGATGATTTTTCGATTGACTTCGAGCAGTTTGAAGAGACGGATTTCTTCCGTGGTTGAATTGAGCTTGCATTAACCCCGCGCAAATTGCTTTACCATTTTCCTGATCAGCTCATCCTCGCTGTTCTTTACAAATTTTGCATCCAGTGTGCGCAGTAATTTTTCAGCTATCGGATGCTCTCCTGAGATGACAGCCAAGTGGATTTTATCCTGACACTCAAAAAGGTAGTTCAGGAGTGACAGCACGTGATTGAGCGGCAGATCACGTTGCCTGGCGCTCACCAGAAGAAAGGTTTTTTGCGACTGGTTCACCAGCTTCTTGACAAGATCAACAACATGGGCATCCGACAGCGTATCGACGTCCGTGCCGATAACGTCATCCGCAAGGGAGGACGCAAGGGTGAGCATGGGGTTTGAATAACCATGGTCCTGCCATTCCCCAATATTGATCTGTAAGAACAGGCGCATGACCAAAACTAAGAAGCGGGAGTAAATATTCTAAGAATTCCGGCCATAACATCGATTCATCCGTTGAGCACTTGACCATTTTTGATAGTTTTGCACGTTTCATATCCAGATCCAATGTCCAATCGCAAGATTTCCCGCGTCCTTATCTCGGTATTTTACAAAGAAAACCTGGAACCCGTTATCGAACGGCTTGCAGCCAGCGGCGTAGAATTCATTTCGACGGGAGGCACACAATCCTTCATTGAAAAAATGGGGCATCCCGTTACGCCGGTAGACAAGCTAACCGGATACCCGTCTATTTTTGATGGAAGGGTCAAAACCCTTCACCCGGCGATCTTTGGTGGTATCCTTTTTCGCCGGGATGATTCAGCCCACGCCGCCGAGGCCCGTGCGTTCAAGGTTGAACCGATCGATCTGGTTATTGTAGACCTGTATCCCTTTGAGGAAACGGTAGCTGCCGGCGGGGTTGAACAGGAGATCATTGAAAAAATAGATATCGGCGGAATTTCCCTCATTCGCGCTGCGGCTAAAAACTTTCAGGATGTGCTCATCGTGTCATCCCGCACGCAGTACGACAGCCTGCTCCGGCTATTGCAAACCAAAAATTGCAGTTCCGATCTTGAAGACAGAAGAAGATTTGCAGCTATGGCCTTTGATACCAGCTCCCATTACGACACCGCAATCTTCAACTATTTCAACCAGCGCGAAAAGCTGCCTGTATTCAGGAAGGAATACCGTCCGGGCAGGCAATTGCGTTACGGTGAGAATCCTCACCAGGAAGGATTTTACTACGGTGAACTGGAAGCGCTGTTTGAGCAACGTAACGGAAAGGAACTCTCCTACAACAACCTGGTGGACGTGGATGCGGCAGTCGGCCTGCTTGCCGAGTTCACGGGAGAAACCGCCTTTGTAATCATCAAGCATACCAACGCATGCGGTGCAGCTACCGGCAGTTCGGTGCGGGATGCCTACCAAAAGGCATTTCAGGCGGATACGATATCCGCATTTGGCGGCGTTCTTGCCACCAACTCCAGGGTAGATCTTGCCGCCGCGGAGGCAATGAATTCCCTTTTCTTTGAGATCCTTATCGCTCCGCATTATGAGCCGGAAGCGCTTAACCTGTTATGTTCAAGAAAAAACCGGATGATTCTTCAGCAGAAGCGTTTCCCGTCGGAAAAGAAACAGTTCAAAAGTATTCTTAACGGTGTCCTGGAGCAGGATAGTGATTTAAAGACAGAGAATGCAGAAGACCTGAAAACCGTAACGGTAAGAACACCGACCCGGGAGGAGGTCAAAGGAATGCTATTCGCTGCCAGGATCTGTAAGCATACCAAATCGAATACGATCGTGTTGGCGGTCGATGGTCAGCTGCTGGCCAGCGGCACAGGACAGACCTCTCGTGTGGATTCACTGAAGCAGGCGATCGAAAAGGCGAAGGCATTTGGCTTTGACCTTCAAGGGGCAGTAATGGCTTCTGATGCTTTCTTCCCATTTCCTGACTGCGTGGAGCTCGCCTGGCAGGCGGGAATCCCGGCGGTCATACAGCCCGGAGGTTCTGTGAAAGACCAGGATTCAATTTCATTTTGCGACAAGCACGACATGGCCATGGTCTTTACAGGAACCCGTCACTTCAGGCACTGACAGGCAAGTCACGGGTCGCCCGAAGTCGTTGAACGACAAGCCTCACGCAAATCCTGAAAAAACTTACATATTTAATCGGTGAATCAATAATTTGGTAAATTGGGTGCAATTTTAACCGTACTGTGCACCCATTCCCCCCGGCGGGAGGGCATTTTTAAAACACTTATCGCTTACTACATACATGGGATTTTTTGATTTTTTTACAAGCGACATTGCCATAGACCTTGGCACTGCGAACACCCTCATAATCTACAAGGATAAGATCGTAGTGGATGAGCCCTCCATAATCGCGATTGACAAGACCACCAACAAAGTGCTGGCCATAGGCAGGGAGGCCATGCAAATGCATGAAAAAACTCACGAAAACATCAAAACCATACGGCCCCTGAAGGAAGGTGTGATCGCCGATTTCCACGCTGCGGAAATGATGATCCGGGGTCTGATCAAGATGATCGACACCGGCAGACGCCTGTTTCCGCCTTCCCACCGAATGATCATCTGCATCCCATCCGGTATCACCGAGGTCGAAAAGCGGGCAGTTCGCGATTCTGCCGAACATGCCGGCGCGAAGGAAGTTTATATGATCCATGAACCCATCGCCGCAGCCGTCGGGATAGGAATTGATATTGAAATGCCGATCGGTAACATGATCGTAGACATTGGCGGCGGGACCACAGACATTGCCGTGATCGCTTTGTCCGGGATTGTGTGCGACCAATCCATACGCGTGGCGGGGGACACTTTTAATCGCGATATACTTGACTACATGAGGCGTCAGCACAACCTGCTCATTGGAGAACGTTCTGCGGAAAAGGTAAAGATCGAAGTAGGCTCGGCACTCACCGAACTGGACGATGGCCCCGATGACTACGAGATCCGCGGACGTGATCTGATGACCGGGATACCGAAGACCATAAAGATATCCTATTCGGAAGTAGCCTTCGCGCTGGATAAGTCTGTTTCAAAACTTGAAGAAGCAGTGCTCAAGGCGCTCGAGACTTCGCCGCCGGAATTGTCGGCCGACATCTACGAGCGGGGGATTTACCTGACCGGGGGCGGCGCCCTCCTGCGCGGTCTCGACAAGCGCCTGGCTCTTAAAACCAAATTACCGATCCATGTCGCCGATGATCCGCTCCGCGCTGTGGTCCGCGGCACCGGAATGGCACTCAAGAATCTCGAAAGTTTCAGAGCCGTCCTGATGACATGAATTCATGGAGCGCTTATTTTTATTTTTTTATCAGAACCGGGCTTTTTTTACATTCCTCGCGCTGGAAATTGTATGTATCTGGCTGATCGTATCCAGTAATCATTACCAAAGCGCTCAATTTTTTAATTCTTCCAACACGCTTGTTGCCAACCTGAATGGCTTTTCACACAGCGTAGGAGAATATTTCTCGCTCCGCAAAACCAATGAGACGCTCGCACACGAAAATGCTGACCTTCGTACCGCCCTGGAAAGGCGCACGCAACTGCTTTATGGAGTCAGGGCTCAGGGCGTTGCCGACACTACCATCGTCAACCGGTTTGAGTACGTGAGCGCAAAGGTGGTCAACAATTCGGTTGACCGTGTTATCAACTTCATCACCATAGACAGGGGTTCATCCTCCGGTATCGAAGAAGGAATGGCCGTGATAGGAAACTCAGGCGCAGTTGGTAAAGTTAAAGCCACGTCCGATCACTACAGCGTCGTCACCTCGTTGCTTAATGTAGACGTGATGGTATCCGCGATGATCAAGCGCACCGGCCACTTCGGCACTGTGCAATGGGAGGGTACCGATCCTTTGTCTATCAATCTCAATTATATTCCAAGGCATGTAAAACCGGTAATCGGCGACAGCGTCGTCACCTCCGGGTACAATGCCATTTTTCCCGAAGACATTATGATCGGTACGATCGAGGATATTGAACTGAACGACGCTGCCCCCTTCTATCAGTTGAAGGTCAGGTTATCCCAGGATTTCCAGCGGCTTTCTTACGTAGCGGTGGTCAAGAGCAACCTCAAGTTCGAACAGGATTCACTTGAACTACCCTTCCTGGAGGCAGCGCCATGAGCAGAATGGGAATCGGACACCTGTTTTCTTTTTTCCTGTACCTGGCACTCCAGGTGCTTGTGATGAAGAATGTTGTGCTGTTCCATACCGCATTTTGCTTCATCTATGTAGCCTACCTGCTGACGCTCCCCGTGGATGTAAATCCCCTGCTCTTGATGGGTTTGGGATTTGTTATGGGATTCACGATCGATATCTTCTATGACAGCCTCGGCATGCATGCCTTTGCCTGTGTCTTTATTATGTACGTGCGGAGTTACTGGCTGAAACTGGTGACGCCCCAGGGGGGATACGACAGCAATGCCGTTCCGGTAATGGCGATGAACGGGGTTCAGTGGTTTTTGATATACATCGTGCCCTTGGTATTTTTGCATCATATATTACTTTTTTTTGTTGAGGCTGGTGGCTTCGGCCTTTTCTGGTTTACCGTTTGGAAGGCCGTGGCCAGCACATTGCTGACCACTGTCTTAATCGTCATTTTTCAATTTTTGTTCGGCGAAAGGAGGCGACTATGAATGAAGGAAGAAAAGAAATAATTCAGATCGTTTTTGTCCTGGTGGCTTTTGTATTCCTCTTGAAGTTGTTCTTCATCCAGGTAATCGACAGCAGCTATGCGGACCTGGCAGACACAAATGCCATACGCAAGGACATCCTATACCCGGTTCGTGGTTTGATACTCGACAGAAATGGAAAACTGATTGTTTACAACAACCCGGAATACGACCTGCTTATCATCCTCAAAGAAGTGGATTACCTTGACAGCGCCAGGTTTTGTCAGGTTTTTGATATTACGCGCGATGAACTGAACAAAGGATTCAAATCGCTCTATACCGACATTCGAAACCGGCGGGCATCGGAATTGCAGCCTACTCCATTCATCAAGCAACTTTCAAACAGGGACTTTGCAAAAATCCAGGACCATATCGACGAATTCCAGGGCTTCTACATCCAGGCCAGAACGACCCGCGCATACTCATCCACGGCTATGGCCAATGCGATCGGATACGTCAGCGAGATTACCAGGAATCAACTGGACAATGACTCTTCGAATTTTTACCGCCAGGGGGATTATATTGGTCAAAGCGGCCTGGAAGCATTCTACGAAACATACCTTCGCGGAACGAGGGGGGTCAGGTACCAGCTTAGAAACAAAGATGGCATAATCAAGGGTCCCTATAAAGGCGGCCGGTACGACACCTTGTCTGTGCCCGGCCAGGATCTCTATACAACCATTGACCTCGACTTGCAGGAATACGGGGAATACCTGTTGAACGGGAAGTCCGGAAGTATTATCGCTATCGAACCCGCTACGGGTGAAATTCTGGCTATGGTGTCCGGTCCTTCGTACGACCCCACACTTTTGACCGGCAGAAACTACAGCTCCAACTTCATGCTGATCAGCAACGACACCAACAAACCCCTGTTCAACCGGCCGCTAATGGCACAATACAGGCCCGGCTCAATTTTTAAGATCGCCCAGTCCATGGTGGCATTGCAGGAAGGTGTCATCACCCAGGGAACACGGATCCCCTGCAACCGGAGTATCATCGATTGTCATGGTGAACATTCCAACGAAGATCTCCGCGGCGCCATCACCCATTCGTGCAATCCTTATTTCTACAATGTCCTGAGAAGAATGCTGAACCAAGGGGTTTCAAATAATCCGTATGAGGACACCCGGATAGGATTGGCTGAATGGGACAAGCACATGAGGAGTTTCGGATTGGGTAAGCCCCTGGGTATCGACCTTCCGAATGAGAAAGGAGGTCTGGTGCCAAGTCCTGAATACTATGATCGAGCCTACGGGGGCAGGCCGTGGAAATTTTCAAATATTTATTCCCTTGCCATTGGCGAAGGTGAGAACCTGGTGGTTCCGCTGCAGATGGCGAATTTTGTTTCAATTATTGCTAACAGAGGGTATTATTACACGCCGCATCTGGTGCGGTCTGTCGGGAAAACGGGTTTGCCATTACCGCAGTACCAGGAAAAACACCTGACATCCATCGACTCTGCTCACTTCCGGGTGGCTGTGGAGGCTATGGAACGGGTGGTGGAATCCGGAACAGGTCAGTTCCGTGCGAAGCTGAAGGATATCATCGTTTGCGGCAAGACCGGGACAGTTCAAAATGATCCGTTGCCTGATCACTCCGTATTCATCGCGTTTGCGCCTAAAAATGATCCGAGGATCGCGGTTTCGGTTTACGTTGAAAATGCAGGACAGGGGGCAAGGGCCGCTGCTTCTATCGCCAGTCTCATGATAGAGAAATACCTCATTGGCGAAACCGGACGACCCTTTATTGAAGAGTATGTTTTACGTGGTCAATTCCTGTACTGATGATGCGTGAAGAAAAAATATCGAACCGCATGGACTGGATTACAGTCTTGCTCTATGGCATCATCGTATTCTGGGGCTGGCTGAATATTTTCTCCGTTACCTATGAGGAGAACCAGTTCATACTCGATCCTACGATCAATTCAGGACGGCAGCTGATCTTCATCGGATCGTCCCTTGCCATCATTATGTTCATCCTCATTATCGATATGAGGTTCTATGAGACGTTCGCGTGGATCATTTACGGGGCGGTGCTCCTTCTTTGTATTATCGTGGTCTTTACCGGCCGTGAAGTAGGCGGAAACCAGGCATGGCTGAGGATCGGCTCATTCGGCTTCCAGCCATCGGAGTTCGCCAAGTTTGCCACTGCGCTTGTGGTTGCCAAATACATGGGAACAGTGGGCTTCCGCATGGACCAGTTGAGGAATCAGCTGACCTTGTTCGCCATCATCGGTGCACCAATGCTCATCATCCTGCTTCAAAAAGACACCGGGACAGCACTGGTTTTTTCTGCGTTTGTGCTTGTCTTCTATCGCGAAGGGATGTCTCCTTTTCTTATCCTGGTTGGCATCGGCGTGACAATAATCTTTATCCTTACGCTGCTTGTCGAAAACGAATATATCCTGTTCGGAATAATTGGCTGCGTATGGCTGACCTTGCTCCTGCTCGGAAAGAAAAAGCGTAAACGCGTGACCATAATCACCCTGGCTGCGCTTATGTTAATGGGGACAATAAAGAGCGTGGATTTTATTTTTAATAACGTCCTCAAAGAGCACCAGCAAAAGCGTATCCGGGTTTTGCTGAATCCTGATCTCGATCAGTTGGGCGCCGGATATCACGTTTATCAGTCCAAGGTGGCCATTGGCAGCGGCGGGCCTTATGGAAAAGGATTCCTGAAAGGAACCCAGACCAAACTCAAGTTCGTCCCTGAGCAAAGTACGGATTTTATCTTTTGCACAATTGGCGAGGAGCACGGATGGATCGGAAGTTTTTTGGTGATCAGTCTCTTTGTAGTGCTGCTTTTCCGCGTGATATTCCTCGCCGAACGACAGAAAAGTCGCTTTGCGCGGGTGTACGGCTATAGTGTTGCCTGCATTTTGTTCTTTCACTTCACCATCAACATCGGGATGACCATTGGTCTCTTCCCGGTGATAGGAATACCCCTTCCCTTCTTCAGCTACGGGGGTTCCTCCTTGTGGGGATTTACCATCCTTCTCTTCATACTTCTCAAACTTGATGCGCACCGCCTGCAGGTACTGGATCGCGTATGATCTCAGCTACAACGAATGAGGTTCCCGTCCAGTGAGGACTTACCATGTTAATGAAACGGTACGAACCTAGCTTTCAAAACGTTTTTCAAGCAACTCCATGAATTCGTGGAACTCCTCGCTTTCACGGTCCCATTCTTCGTAGTTTTGTTCAAGGTAGTGCAGTGCGCCGTTGATATGGTCCTGCCGATCGAGGTCGTCGACGGCCTTGCTGAACAGCTCAAAATCACCGTGGAAGAGAACCTTTGTGAACATGAACTTCTGGTTAATGGTAAGGCTCTCCCGGATACTGGTGATCCGCTTGAAATTATCAGCAATGGTGGGTCGGGGCTCCCGGGCCAGTTCGTCATTTACGGTAGACTTGACTGGCTGCCAGTGTGAGAGATTTCCGGAGTCCTCCCGCAGCACGTCGTTGTGTTGTTGCGGTAGCTTAACGTCGAAGAACATGTCAATCGTAACCGGAACAACCCGGGAGAAAAGAGCCAGGTATTCGTCTATTTCTTCCGGAGTAAAATTCACTTCCTCGAGAATTGTATCGAGCATGCCAAAGGCTTCGTTTCCCGAGATTGCCGACACCTTATTTTCCTCCAGTCTCTGCAGGAGTCGTTCAAGCGGCGCCTTGTTGATCTTTACGTACCTGAGGTGCTCCTTAAAGCCAGCCGGTGTCAGTTCATTGTGACCGCCCTCAATCATCTCAACAAAAAAATCGTAGGGATCGATAACCAGCAACAGGGTGTTGTACGTCGCTTTCCTGAGCAATGGCGAAAAATGTTCCCGGCTGATCACTATATGGTTGGAAAGCGCATTCATAAGCGCCTCCTGCGCCTGCTTTACATCCGGTGCATCGTAATCGAAAAAAGGGCTTCTTGCCTTGCTGAGCTCATTTTTCCAGGTTGTGAGGAGTTCATACAGGATGAACAGGTTGATCTGCTTCAGTTCGCTGAACTTCAGGATATCCTGGCCTGAAATAGTCTCTTTCGCTTCAAAATAGGAACCAAGCATTTTATCCGCGAACTCATCGCTGTACCGCGCAATAGCCTTCAGATTGATTTTTTCATCCATGCCGGGTCAACGTCAATCATTTGTGAGAATTGTATACAACCCTAAAGGTAATGGTTATTACCTTATCCTTCGGATGAACGGTGCAGAATTTACCCCCAAAAAACCGTCAGAAAAAGGCGATCCCGCAATGCTATTGCATTTTCAATGCGTGCGGATTGCCGGCTATTCCGATAACCGGAAATCCCGCGCAGTCTTTTAACTTGCAACCCATGTTTGTAGAACCACATCTGGGTAAAAAGTCGGGCCAGACAGGCTGGATTGAAGTTATTTGCGGGTGCATGTTTTCCGGCAAGACGGAAGAACTTATCCGCCGACTAAACCGCGCACGCATAGCGCGGCAAAAGGTGGAGATATTCAAACCCGCAATTGACCGGCGGTATCACATTCAGCACATTGTCTCCCACGATGAGAATTCTATCCGGTCTACCGCGGTTCAGTTTGCCAGTGACCTGCTGCTGTTGTCCGGAGATTGTGATGTGGTCGGTATTGATGAAGCACAGTTTTTCGACGATGCGATTGTTGATGTTTGCAACACGCTGGCAAACGAAGGCAAGCGGGTGATCGTTGCCGGACTTGACATGGATTACGCCGGCAAACCGTTTGGACCAATGCCAAATTTGCTCGCTGTTGCGGAATTTGTCACCAAGGTTCACGCGATCTGCGCACAAACCGGGGAGCTTGCTTCGTTCTCATTCCGTCTGAGCGCCGAAGAAAGCCAGGTCGTCCTGGGTGAACGTGACGAATACGAGGCCCGAAGCCGCAAAGCCTATAACGAAGGGATGCGGGCCAGAAAGAAAGATTGACCGGTATGCCCAGCAAGAAGCAATGAAAATTATGCGCCCGTACATCCTGGTACCAGCCCTGATCCTGACATTTCCGCTGTTGATCCTGAATGCCAATGCCCAGCCCGGCATCCCGATTGGCCAGTGGCGGAGTCATGTTTCATTCAACTCGATCCGATCAATCACCACCGGAAGTTCGAAAACCTTTGCGGCTGCCTCCTCAGGACTCATGATCCTTGATCATCAGGACATGAGTGTTTCGGGTATTACGAGTATGAACGGCCTGGCCGGTGCGATAATCCGGTTCATCCGATTTGACCAACCTTCACAGCAACTGTTCCTGGCCTATGACGACGGCACCATTGACATTATTCGCGAAAATGAAATAGAACACTTCAACTGGCTGAACGATACGCCGGTTTCAGGACCGGTATCCATCCATCACATTACCTTTCATCAGGGTCTGGCGTACCTGTCTGCCGCTTACGGCGTAGTGGTTTTTGACATCACAAAACGACAGGTAAAAGAAACATGGCGAAACCTCGGCGCCGGGGGATCGCAGCTCGCCATTTACCAAAGCGCCTTGCTCGGTGACAGCATTTTTCTGGCAACCGGGAATGGGGTACTGGCCGGAAGGCTGAACGACAATCTCCTGGACTTTAGCAAATGGAAACGGTATGATGAAGCCGAAATGAATGGTCCTGTGAAAGCCGTCTCTGTTTTCGAGGGCATACTGTACGCAGCCATTGACAATGCCGGCGTGTTCCACCTTGAAAACGGGAACTGGATACTGGAGGACTTCCTGCAGAATGGAGTTTTTCAAAGCCTGAATTCATCGGACGATCACCTGGTGATCTGCCAATCGGATCATGTCTGGCAAATGGCCGGGGGAACATTGTCTGAAGTCATTTCACCGCTGCTTACCGAATCTCAATTTGCGCTGGAAGACGATCAGGGTACGGTGTGGATAGGAGATAATGAAAACGGATTGCTGTCCGTCAGCGGCGGAACAACTAATCAATACATTGCCAATGGCCCTGCGTTCAACGTTCCCTTCCGCCTGAGTTTTTCGGAGGGGAAACTGTTCGCGCTTGAAGGGGGG
>DATBVZ010000334.1:0-5232 GCA_036515095.1 Cyclobacteriaceae bacterium
GGCCAACCGGCCCGAGACCTTCACCTTGATACCTTCGGCGCCCACGCGGATGGCCGAGGCGATCGCTTGCTTCATTGCGCGCTTGTAGGAGATCCGGGCCTCAATCTGCTGACCAATAGCCTCTCCAACGAGCTTTGCATCCAGTTCGGGACGCTTGATCTCGAATATATTGATCTGTACGTCCTTATGCGTAAGCTGCTTCAATTCTTCCTTGATCTTGTCAACTTCCGTACCCCCCTTGCCGATAACGACACCGGGCCGCGCGGTATGTATGGTTAGCGTGATCCGCTTCAGGGTCCTTTCGATCACGACTTTGGCAATTCCTCCCTTGGGGATACGCGCTGCCACATATTCCCTGATCTTGTGATCTTCCACCAACTTGTCAGAGAAATTATTGCCTCCATACCAGTTGGAATCCCAACCGCGTACGATACCCAAACGAAGCCCTACAGGGTTTACTTTTTGTCCCATTTATTCCTTGGTTTCCTTGTCTTCTGGTGTTTGCACTTCCGCATCCACATTCTTACTATCCAGCACCAGCGTAATGTGGTTGGAGCGCTTGCGTATCCGGTGTGCCCTGCCCTGGGGCGCCGGCCGGAGGCGCTTAAGGATACGACCTGAGTCTACCCAGATCGCACTGACATACAGGTCCGCCTCTTCAAGCTTTGCATCCTGGTTCTTGGCTTCCCAATTGGAGATGGCGGAAAGCAGCAGCTTCTCGATCTTGGCAGAGCCCGATTTGGGCTCGTACTTCAAAATGTTCAGCGCCTTGCTCACCCGCTCACCACGTATAAGGTCTGCGACCAGCCTCATCTTGCGGGGCGAAGTGGGCACGTCCTTAAGCCTGGCAACAACAGGTCCTGTCTTTGTTGCTTCCTTGCGGGCATCCCGCTTCTCCCTCTTGAGTACGGATCGTTTCGTTTTCTTATCTGCTTCCTCCATGATTACTTGGCTTTATTCCCGGAGTGACCACGGAATACTCGGGTCGGGGCAAACTCTCCAAATTTGTGTCCTACCATGTTCTCGGTTACATACACTGGTATAAACTTATTGCCGTTGTGAACGGCAAAGGTATGGCCGATCAGTTCGGGTGTGATGGTTGATCTCCTGGACCAGGTCTTGATAACTGACTTCTTGCCTGACTTCTCCATGGTCTCAACCTTATTCATCAGGCGATAATCGCAATACGGTCCTTTTTTAATCGAACGTCCCATTATTTTTTCCTCTTAGCTATGATTAGACGATCAGAATATTTTTTCGGGTGACGGGTCTTCTTTCCTTTGGCAAACAGGCCGGTCCGCGAACGGGGGTGTCCGCCGGAAGCGCGCCCTTCACCACCACCCATGGGGTGATCTACGGGGTTCATGGCAACGCCGCGGGTCCGGGGACGAATTCCTTTCCAACGGCTTCGCCCGGCTTTGCCCCAGCTCTCGTTCATGTGATCCGGGTTGGATACCGTTCCTACGGTCGCCATGCAGGTTTCAAGCACATTGCGCATTTCGCCGGAAGGCATCTTCAATGTTGCCAGTCCGCCTTCACGCGCAAGCAACTGTACAAATACGCCGGCACTCCGGGCGATAGCTCCGCCTTTTCCCGGCTTCATTTCTACGTTATGAACGATGGTACCCAGTGGTATCCGGGAAAGCGGCAATGCATTCCCCACTTCCGGGGCAATGTCAGACCCGGAAACCAGCTGCTGACCAACCTTCACACCTTCCGGAGCAAGAATATAGGCTTTGTGCCCGTCCGCATAATACAGCAATGCTACCCTGGCAGAACGGGTCGGATCGTATTCAATGGATCGTACAGTTGCCGGAACACCGGTTTTATCGCGCTTGAAATCAATGAGCCTCAGCTTTTGCTTGTGCCCACCGCCGATGTAGCGCATGGTAAGCTTTCCCGAGTTGTTTCTGCCACCGCTCTTTTTCACCGTCTTCACCAGTGACTTCAAGGGCCTGGAGGCAGTGATCTCCTCGAAAGACGACACCATTCTGTGCCTGGATCCTGGTGTTACCGGTTTAAGTTTCTTCAACGCCATGGTTCTGACTCTCTGTTATACGTTGCTATAAAAATCAATCACTTCTCCTTCGGCCAGGGTTACGATGGCCTTCTTGTAGTTGGGACGCCGACCGCCCTGGATGCCGGTCTTTGTGTAGCGCACCTTCAGCTTGCCCATCACGTTAAGCGTATTCACACTTTGCACATTTACACCGTATTGCTTTTCTACGGCCTTCTTGATCTCCACCTTGTTTGCGTTGATGTCGACGATGAAGCCATACCTTCCCTTTTCGTTAAGAGCAGAGACTTTCTCAGTAACCAATGGTTTCTTCAGGACACTCATTGTTCTTTATTTAATAAGTTCACCACTCTATCTACCGAACTCTCCACGAAAATCAAGTTGTCGGCATTCATTACATCATAGGTATTGATCTTGTCGGCGGTAGTCACTTTTGTGCGTTGAACATTTCTGCCTGACAGCGCAATATTCTTGTTGGCATCGGGAAGGATGAGCAACGTCTTCTTGTCGCTCAATGAAAGTGAGGCGAGAAGGTTAAGGTATTGTTTCGTCTTTGGCGCATCAAAACTGAAGTCTTCGAGCACTGCAATGGCGTTGTCTTTCGCTTTATAGGCAAGGGCTGATTTGCGCGCCAGATCTTTGACTTTCTTGTTCAGCTTAAACGAGTAATCACGCGGCTGTGGTCCGAATACCCGTCCCCCACCTTTGAACAACGGGTTTTTGATATTGCCTGCCCGGGCCCCGCCGGTACCTTTTTGTTTCTTCACCTTCCTGGACGAACCCGTTATTTCATTGCGTTGCTTGGACTTGTGGGTACCCTGCCTTTGGTTGGCCATGTAGCGTTTTACATCCAGGTAAATGGCGTGGTCATTTGGCTCAATGCCGAATACCGTATCGGAGAGACTCAACTTCCTACCGGTATCCTCGCCGCTGTATTTTACAATTGCTACCTCCATTACTTCACTAAAATTACGGTTGAATTATTTGCACCCGGAACGGAGCCACTGACGACAATCACATTTTGTTCCGGAAGGATCCTGACAACCCGAAGGTTGGTCACCTTAACACGGTCGTTACCCATTCTTCCTGCCAGACGCTTTCCCTTCGGCACGCGCGAAGCAAACGAGGCGTTACCCATGGAACCGGGAGCACGAAGCCGGTTGTGCTGCCCATGCGTTTGCTCTCCGACACCGCTGAATCCGTGGCGTTTCACCACACCCTGAAATCCCTTACCCTTGGAAATCCCGACGGCATCCACATAGTCACCTTCAACAAATATATCCTGGGCCGTGATCGAGGCGCCCATTTCCACCTTACCTTCAAATTCTGCACGAAAATCCCTGAATTCAACAACCGCTCTTTTGGGACCTGTATTAGCCTTCTTGAAATGGCCGATCTCAGCCTTGTTGGAATGCTTCTCCTTTTTGTCGCCGTACGACAACTGAACGGCCCGATAACCATCCTTTTCGGTATTCTTCACCTGCGTAACCACGCATGGGCCGGCCTGAATTACCGTGCAGGCAATGCTCTCACCGTCCGCGCCGAATACGCTGGTCATTCCTATCTTCTTTCCTATAATTCCAGGCATGGTTGGTACCTTTATTTATGCTTGTTTCTCAGGATTCTGCGCGTGCTTCGCGCAAAAAGGACTGCAAAGATAGAAAACAGGGTTTAGTTACCAAACCGGGGATTCAAAATTTTTGGATTTTGAGCCCATAACGGGGGTTTTGGAAGTTAATCCTTAAAATTGAAGGATGATCACCAATCCCTAAATTACCGGCGATGCCATTAACCGTGAAAACCAGAACGCGATGGCTTCTGCTTCCCCTCATCCTGATCGTTCTGACGGTGATAAACATTTCATACGGCAGTGTGTCTATCCCGCCAGGCGAGGTTTTGACCGCGCTGGCTGGCGGCCAGACTACAGACCCGATCTGGAAAGACATAATTTGGAATTTCCGGCTCACCAAGGCCCTTACCTGTATTCTGGCAGGTGCCGCGTTGTCGGCAGGAGGGTTGCAAATGCAAACCCTGTTTCGGAATCCGCTGGCCGGGCCGGATGTGTTGGGCCTCAGTTCCGGCGCCAGCCTGGCTGTGTCCCTCCTCCTGCTGGGAAGTGACGGGCTGGTCGAACTGCCTGGGCCATGGTCGGTGGCACTGGTTGCCAGCCTGGGATGCGCCGGGGTATTCCTGATCGTACTCCTCTTTGCGCGACGTCTGCGCGATCCTGCCTCGCTACTCATCGTAGGCCTTATGATTGGCGCAGGCACTTCTTCCATTGTGAGTGTCCTTCAGTATACCAGCAGGGCGGAAGAGCTGCAAACGTTTTTGATCTGGACTTTCGGCAATGTGGGTAACCTGAACTGGACTGAAATCGGAGTCCTCTTCTGGATCCTGTCACTAGGGGGAATAATTGCTGTCGTCATGGCCAAACCACTGAATGCATGGATCCTGGGGGACAATTATGCGCAGAGCGTGGGCATAAACCTCACCCGGTCAAGGATATGGATCATCGTTTCGGCAAGCATACTGACAGGCGGGGTCACTGCCTTCTGCGGACCCATCGCCTTTATTGGCCTCGCAGTCCCGCACCTGACCCGGCTGCTGATCAGGACCTCCGATCACAAGATCCTCATCCCGAATGTTATCATGGCCGGAGCAATCCTGGTCCTGTTATGCGACATCCTGACCCAACTTCCGGGAAGTTCCCAGGTCCTTCCGCTGAATGCCGTGACCGCATTGTTTGGCGCCCCTGTGGTAATATGGGTGGTTATCCGTAGCAAAATCATTCGCATATGAACGCGCCCGGAGACAAAACCGGCAGGCCGGTATTGAAAATGATCGATCTCTGCGTGGGTTACCCCAGCCCTTCCGGCGAAGTGCTGCTCTTCCGCGACCTGAATCTCACGTTGAGCTCCGGAGACCTGGTCTGTTTTATGGGGCCTAATGGTGCGGGGAAATCGACCCTGATCCGTACCCTTGCCGGACTCCACCGGCCTTTGCGCGGAGCGGTTGAACGCCAGGGAATTCGAACGATGCAGAGGCAGGGGATTCCTCATACGGTGTCGGTGGTCCTTACTGACCGGGTAAGCTCGGCCAATCTCACCGTGCGGGAACTGATAACCTACGGACGGTATCCCCACCTCGACTGGAGGCTAAAGCTGACGGCCCGGGATACGCACCTGGTGGAAAGGGTTATCGATGACCTTAACCTG
>DATBVZ010000335.1:0-5176 GCA_036515095.1 Cyclobacteriaceae bacterium
GTCGAAGAGTACAACACGATAGCCCTTTCTCAAAGCCATATAGGCATGCGCCAGACCCACGATACCAGAACCGATAACAGCAATGTCTGCGGCGTTATGCTTCATAATAACAGGTGAGTCCGAAAGGTACTTGAAAGGATAGCTGTGGCACTAGTGCCCGACTGTAATCATTCTGTTAAGCCATGCGGTTGGAAATTAACCAAAACATCACAGCGATGTTACAGCAGGATGATACGCGATCTCTACTATTGATGGATGACGAGAAGTGCAACGGTGCTGCCTCGTTTACGACAAGCGAAATACTCACTCTGCCAGCCGCCCCTGATAAGAAAACAGTCATGAATAACCGGATGCATCCCAGTACTTCGCTTACCCGATGGCTGGCAAACACGAGTCCGTTTTGGTTCTCCGTTTTTTCAGCCGGAGCTGCCTTCTGCCTGTACACCTGCGTGTACGCATTGCGCAAGACCTTTTCAGCAGCAACCTTTGAAGGATTGGTATACCTGGGAATCAGCTATAAGGTCTGGATAGTGACGTTCCAGGTGATTGGCTATGCGTTATCGAAATTTATTGGCATCCGGGTAATCGCAGAACTAAAGCGAGCGGACAGGAAACGCGGGATATTGACACTCACTATTGTTGCCGGAATCTCGTGGTTGCTATTTGCTCTTGTGCCGTTACCGTTTAACATGATCTTCCCTTTCATTAACGGCTTGACCCTGGGAATGATCTGGGGGATGGTCTTCGCCTACCTCGAAGGACGCCGTGTCACTGAAGTTCTTGGAGCCGGTTTGTCGGTCAGTCTTATTTTCTCATCAGGCTTTGTCAAATCAGTTGGTGGGTTGATCATGGCCAACTGGGATACTTCCCAATGGTGGATGCCCTTTGTTACCTCCTGTCTTTTTGCCATACCTCTTGGCTTGTTCCTGTGGCTACTGGATCAGTTGCCTCCTCCTTCCGCAGCGGACGAACTTTTGCGGACGAAACGAAAGCCCATGAATGCAACAGAACGATGGCGGTTTGTCCTGACCTTCTGGCCGGGAATCATATTGTTCATTCTGTGCTATATGTTCCTTACCGCCTTCCGCGATTTCCGTGACAATTTTTCAGCCGAAATATGGGAAACGCTGGGTTTTGGCAGTTCACCGGAAATATTCACTACAACGGAAATTCCGGCCTCACTGGTCGTGCTTGTCATAGTAGGCTGCCTAATGCGGATAAAAAGCAACAAGACAGCCCTCATGATCAACCATGTGCTTATCATGGGAGGACTCGTACTGGTTGGCGTAAGTACAGCTCTTTTCGAACAAACGATTATCACCGCTCCAACATGGATGGCCACGACGGGACTCGGACTATACCTGGGCTATGTCCCGTTCAACAGCATCTTCTTTGATCGTCTGCTGGCAGCCTTCCGCTATATCGGTACCGTTGGTTTCGTCATGTACCTTGCGGATTCCTTCGGCTACCTGGCAAGTGTCGGTGTTCTGTTTTACAAGGAATTCGGTCAGCCCGATGCAACCTGGCTAGGTTTTATGATCAACTCAGGTTATTGGCTTTCGGGCCTGGGATTGCTTCTTATCGGAGGATCCATGATCTACTTTCACCTGAAACACCGCCATATGGCCAGCATGGCACCGGATTCATTTGTTCCCGGGCTTTCGTTCAATGCAACGAAATAGGAATCCGGCAGCTAATGCGAATCATTTCGGGTCAGGATCCTGTTGGATCTCAGATCATTGAAGTAACCGATCAGCAAGATAGCATCGCTGGCCAGATTGGGATTCAATTTGTGGCTGCGCTGGTACGCTATGATGGCCTCGGGGTTGGCCCGGATGAGATCCGGATAGATCTTGTTCCTGAATTGCTTAAGGCCAACGAGTTGGTCTTCCTTCGCCACAAAATAGCGATAGTCGTAGCGATCCGATCTGTTCTTTTTAAGCAGTCCCTTGCGTTTTCGCAGTACTTTAACCCCGCCTTCCAGCACAACTTCATACAGATTGCTTTCCCGGCGGGGTCCTGATTTCAGAAGCGAAATAAAGTGCCGGTTAATGTTTGAGTCATGATCGTAAAAGCGAACTTCCGCAATTCTGTGCGCGGGTAAAACCTGAAGCCCGTTCCTGTCTCGGAACAGAATCACGTCCAAGACATCCCCGAGCGCAAGTTCACCTTTCATCACAAGGCCTCCATCCGCAAGCACGATAACGCCCGGGAACCACTTCGTTTCTTCGGCTCTGGCGGATAGAGAAACAACGCACACAATCAGGACAAAAAGCTTATTCACTTCATGTTAAGATCAGTTAACATGAAGATAACGAGTCAGTAACAATTAATCAACCCTCTCTTAAACCAAGGACATTCAGCAGTTCGGGAATGTTGTCGATCAGATGCGTGTGTTCCTCACGCTGCAGCACGTCGCGGCTTCCAGCCCCCGAGGTTACCCCCACAACAAGGCCACAACCGGCTGCGTTTCCTTCATTGAGGTCCGCAACCGTATCGCCAATCTTTACAACGCGCGCAGGGTCATAAATTCCGGTTAGCATCATTATCCTGAGTACCAGATCGGGGTACGGCCGTCCCCGATCGACCTCATCGCTGGTCACAGAACAATTGATAAGGTCTTTCTCCAGCCACCCCAGGCGGGCGAGCAGGGCATTGGTGATGGTCCTGTCAAAGCCGGTATCAATACCCACTTTGATCCCGTTGTCTTTGAGGATAGCAAAGACATTGCTAACCCCGTCATGCTCCTTCACAGAAGGATCGTTCCGGTAGAAGTCGATCATATTTTGAACAAACACCGTATGAACCTCAGTGACAAGTTCGTTTGCCGGATGCTCCGAATATTTCGTGATCAATTGCCGGATGGCTACAGGCTTCGGTATTCCCATAACAGCATTCACATCCTCTTTCGAAGGGTGAACGCCGAAGTGACTCAGGGTTTCGCTTAGAACGCGCTCCACGTCATGGTCGTCTTTGACGGTCGTACCTGCAAGATCAAAGACAGCTAGCTTGATTTTCATTAAGCCAAATTATTACTCAATGATACCCGGTGAAAAAATCATTGATGAACAATTTTTGAATTAATGCGTCAAAAAGTTAATACTTACTTAAGGTGGCTGTAGGTGCTCAGAGGCTTTCTGTCACTATCTTTAAAATGTGATGCGATCAAATAGTGAAGTAATCATTGAAGAAGTTTTCAGCCTGTACGAGCAGTTCGGTGCGGAGGACTATATAGGGGAACCGGTCACTCAACTTGAACATATGTCGCAGGCAGCGCAACTTGCTATGGACCAGGGGTATGATGATGAAGTTGTCCTTGCTGCCTTCTTCCATGACATCGGGCATATCTGTGTAATGAAGAACAAGAACAACGATATGGCGGGATATGGCGTTGAGAATCACGAACAAATTGGCGCGGACTACCTCCGGCAAAAGGGGTTTCCGGAAAAGGTGGCGCGACTGGTGGAAAGTCACGTTCAGGCCAAGCGCTACCTTACCTTTAAATATCCGGAGTACCTTGCGAGGCTGAGTGATGCCAGCCGGAAGACGCTTCAGTTTCAGGGAGGCCCCATGACTCTGGAAGCAGCCGAAGATTTTGAAAAAGACCCTCTCTTCCAAATTATCATCCAGATGCGAAAATGGGATGAGCTTGCCAAAGAGACAGATGTCCCCGCACTCGACCTGGAAATTATGAAAAACAAGGTCAGGGAAGTAATGCAAAAAAATCGAACCGATCTGAGCTGACTGTCCTGGATCACTTTCATTCCTGCTCCGTGCCCTGTCCTGCTTCCCGATTACGAAATCGACTTTCTACGGGACGATCGGGTATGGAAATACCGACTCCAGCCCAATTCGCTTCCCCGTCTGTTGTGATTTGCGGGTAGCTTCAATGACTTCCAGAACATGCAGGGCATGCTCGACATTGATGATCGGCGCGATACCGGTCGAAAGACTTTCGGAGATTACCGTAGCACCCTGTTGCCAGACGTAGGTTCCGGCATCGGGCACATGCCGAACGGTTTTTTCGTTATCTGTCGTAGCCATATCCACACCGAATGGAGCCCAGTCATATCCCACGAGGTTCATGTTTCCCTTCGTACCCCAGATCGAAATAGTAGGCCTGTCCTGGCCTGAACCTTCATGACCGTACGGATCAAAGTAATTAAACCCGCATTGCACGTGGGAGATGACTCCGTTGGCATGCTCCATCAATACCATCGCGTTATCCTCGGCTTCAACCTTGATCCTGCCTTTGTTTTCCGTTTCCCGTTCAGGTGTAACGACACTCGTCATTCCCATTACCGATTTTGCGGGACCAAGGAGTCCGGTTAATGTAGCCAGGTTATACACTCCAAGATCCGGTAAGCTTCCTCCTCCCTTTTCATAGAAGAACGCAGACCAGTGCGGCCCAAGGTGGCCATAATGCGCATGCGCCGCCGAAACCTTCCCGAGCTTACCGTCCTGGATTGCTTTGGACATAAAAGCAAACTGCGGACTATTCACCACCGCCGGCGCTCCCCAGATCCTCAGGCCTTTGCTCCCGGCAAGGTCCAGCAATTCACGGCCTTCTCTATACGTATTGGCCATAGGCTTTTCACTCCATACATGACGGCCCGCCAGCAACGCCTGCTTGTTCAGGCGCCCGTGTTCCTGCATATCGGTAAGTGTCACCATGAGATCGAACTCCGCGCCGGCCAGCATCTGGTCAATGTGGGGATATGCATGGGGAACGTTGTATTTCTTCGCCGCAGCCTCTGCGCGTTCCGGAATGATATCACATGCCGATACCAGTTCTACTATTTTCGATTTCAACAAATGCGGAAAATACTGGCCGGAAACACTGCCGCAACCAATCACCCCTATTCTGATCTTCTTGTCCGCCAACCTGAGGTCCTCTGCGCTCACCGTCAGCGGCGCAAGCATTGAAGCCACCGCGAGTTTCGTGCCGTAATCAAGGAACTCCTTCCTGCTTATTGTCTTCATACCATTGAATTTTCTGTTTCAACATCATTTTTCCGGGAACCATAATAGCTACAGCCGGCCTCCCATGCATTACCATCCCGGTTACGGATGACCCTATGAATATACAACTATTGGCGGGGAATAGACCCTCGGCAATTGCCATCATCATTGTAGCCACGTCTATCAGCAATGACCAATGGGCTGATACGGCTCG
>DATBVZ010000336.1:0-3933 GCA_036515095.1 Cyclobacteriaceae bacterium
GGGGCTATTTCTCCTGACGGGTGCGATATTCGGCGCGGCATGGATGCATGCATTTACGACGGGCGCTTTTGCAACCATGATCCTGGCCGTGATGACACGGGCTGCTCTCGGGCACACCGGACGTCCATTGATTGCCCCGCCGCGGTATGACTCGCCCCGCTTAAAAATGGCATCGTTAACCGGGCCTTCACCCAATTTGGTACCGATGGCACGCGTACCATCTTCTTTCATTACATTGGTTGTTACTCGTGTGTCGTGCATGAATATTGTGGCAGTGCCTCCCACCAGTTGTTTGACTCTGTCAACAATCTGGTAATCTCCATTAAGCTGGTGAACCCCGGCATAGAGGCTTCCATCCCTGATATAAAAATCATTACCGTATGTGTTTAATATTTCCCAGGCAATACGGATATTGAGTTCCTGGCGTTCGGTAGCCTGCTGGCGCATCTCCTCACTGTCCAGCGCCTGCGAACCGATATAAATAATCGCCCCGCATAAAACCAGAAAGACAACAAGATTCAGGCCCGCTATTTTATAGGATATTGAAAATTGCTTAATCATCATGAGTACTCCCTTATTTCAAATTATTAATCACTCCTTTATCCGTTACATTTTGAACCAGCAACATTAATAGTGCCGGGAATTCAGCTGTAAAAACAGGCAGGACTGTTAACTGTCAGGTTTTAACCAGCCAAAACGGCTGGCGATGATGCGGTCACAGTGACGTTGCGTCATTGTCCTTCCATGCATGAAGCGGGTATTGTCTATCATTAATACATCACCAGCCTGCCAACGATGTGGATAAGCCAGAGTGTCGTGGATGTCTATCAATTCGTTGATAATCTCATCTGATAGTTCCTCGCCGTCACCAAAAAAGACACGGTTAGCCGGATTAGTGTGTACTTTTTTATCGAGGTAACGTGGGTGTGAAATACGCGGGAGGTGCGCCAATAGACCTGTTGCAAATGCGTGATCACCGCCTCTTGTTTTAGTAATTGCTTCCGTCGTGTAAAACAATTCTAGAGATTCCTTATGAAAACTGTATTTAACGCCAGGAATTTCCGCAAATAAGCCAGCCAATGTGCGCGCATCTTCAACATAAAATTCATTTTTCCACCGTTCTGGCCCCCACAACATTGAATATGTAATACCCGAATCCTCAAAGCGACGGCGTAATTGTGGAGACATGTTTTTGAGAAAAGTGATGCCATCTACCAAAGTTGTCTCCCCACCCTGTTCTGCCGGTGGTGTAATACACATGAAAAAACAAACTTCTGGCGACATGGGATAAGGTTTAAAAGTCCCTTCAGTATGGCCAAAAAGCATAAAATTTCCCTGAAATACTTCGTTGCTGTACCTGTCCCCATTGAGTTGGCCGCGCTTATGACGATAGGAAACTGTATAAAATTTATCACATAAAACCCGTGTAAAAAATTCAAAATTTCCCAAATCAAAATCGAATCCCCGTAACAGTATGACCCCTGTATCATCAAAAGCCTGAAGGAGTTCTTCTGCCCTTAGGTTCAGTGGGTTTTCTGATCCGGTTGATTCAAAAACTGTTATGCGAATCGTTTTCGTCTCAAGGTCTCTTCTTTCCAGACTTAACATGCTATTACCAATTAATAATACTGGATTCAATAATAAACAGGTAAAGTACGTAAACCACGAAAAAACGTTGTCGTATTCCATTCCTGTTTTTCTGTTGCCAGTTGTATATTCGGCAATCTTGCAATGATTCGATCAAATGCAATACGTGCTTCCGTGCGTAGCAATGTGGCACCCAGGCAAATATGAATCCCCATACCCAAAGCAAGGTGCCGGTTTGGAGTGCGGCTTATATCAAATGCATCAGGTTGGTGGAATTGTGAAGGGTCACGATTGGCCGCGCCAATCATGGCACAAATCTGTTCTCCTGCCCGAAGTTGTTTACCTCCAATTTCACAGGTATCTGTGGTGATACGGAAAGTGGAACGCTGGAGCGGACTTTCAAAACGGAGCATTTCTTCAATTGCAGAAGACAGGTATTCCGGATGTTGCCTGAGCATCCTGAATTGTTCCGGATGCCGGATAAGAGTGTACAAACCACATCCCAGCAAATTGACTGTGGTTTCATAGCCGGCAACCAGGAATAAAATGCACATACCCAGTAATTCATCAGCAGTCAATTTATCGTGATGATCGTGCGCTTCAATCAATGCTGTAATTAAATCATCAGAAGGCTGCTGGCGTCGATATACTATCAATTGATTAAAATAGCTGGCGAGTTCCTGCATGGCCAGTTTTTGCCGGACGAGTTTTTCCGTATTGGCAGTAACTGAATCAAATCCGGTAAGAATAGACGTAATCCAGCGGCAAAACATATCGCGATCATTGTAAGGAACCCCCATGAGATCAGCGATAACTCGCAGTGGCAATGGCAAAGCAAAATCTTCAATGAAGTCTCCTGTTTCCTTATCACTCATACGTGTAATCAGTTCATCGGCAATCCGTCCGATGCCGGTTTCCAATGCCTTGATTCGCTCCGGAGTAAATGCCTGTTTAACCAGGTTACGCAAGCGTGTATGTTCAGGCGGATCCTGGTTCAGCATTGTTAAATCCAGAGGAGTTATCTCTTCAGGCAAACGTACACGGGTTATTTGCTTGGACAGGGGGCCGTTCAATTTAAGTATATTGGCAGCTTCGTCATAACGGCTGAATAACCACATACCATCAGATTTAATTGGCTGGGTGTTCGGTAACCAGTACGGCTCATCCATTTCACGTATTTGCCGGTAAACAGGATATGGATCGGTCAGAAATTCAGGGCTGCTTAAATCAATGAGTTTCACGATGATTACCCAAACATGTTTTGTTAAAACATATTTATGACAAAAGACATTTCATCTTTGCCTCAAACAGTCCTTCCTGATCGAAAACTTTGCTTTCTGCTACTATGTAAATTTTTTCTTTTAACTTTCTGATTGAAGTGACTTCCATACGAACCTGAATATTATCCGGATCACGGATTGCACGTTTGCTAGAAAAAGAGCTTTCAATCATCCATCCCTCCCGGGTTTTCTCTGTTAATCCTGCCCAGACATGAACATAGATAATCATCAATTGTGATATAAACTCAATTGGCGGGTACATCGTCAAATGGAATCCACTCTGATCAGTAGGAGAAATAAAATAAGAACGCATTCTGACCCGTGCGGTCAGAATATTATCATCAATTTCCACATGTGAAATTTCCCATATATCCTGAGATCTTCCTTCATTCAAATATACAGAAGATATTCTGGCAAGCTCTTCCTGACAAAGCGTTCTTCTACTCAATTTCACCATCAAACAGATCTCTCTTTCAAGTAATACTCCAATCCATGACTCAGTTCTTTGATGCGCTCATGGGCTCTATTCCTTTCACCAAAATTGCGAGCAACCCCGATAGTTTTATTAATGTCAAATATAACAGGAAATTCATTGTGCATTACATAATCAAATTTTCCATAATCAAATCCAAGCTTGTTTCTTATTACCTGTAACTCATCCGGCACTTCATCCACTGTGAAATATTCTCTCCGAAATGCATTGATGCCTCTAATGACGGGTTCATGGGAAATATTCATATAATGTATTACCCGGTCACCTAAAAATATCCATTCACGCATACAATAATTCCCTTCACTGTCACGTTCTGGTAAAAACTTTTCAACAACAAGATGTTCATTTTGCCAGACTTCGCATGGCACTTTCTGTATTGATTCAAAAACCGGATACTCTTTCAAATATTTGATGTAACGCCATGATCTCAGGCACTCAAATTGCTGATAGACTTTATCAATGATACTGTTACTGATACGTCTTTCCGGTACGCCACCATAATTATTTCTGGTTTTGACAATGACCGGTCCCGAATAATGATCATCCTGTTTGACCATGATTTGACTGAAAGCA
>DATBVZ010000337.1:0-5129 GCA_036515095.1 Cyclobacteriaceae bacterium
CAAATAACGGAAAAATGCTGTACAAAAAACGATTTTTAGGGGCCAGCACCCCACAGGGTGGGGAAATGGCGGTCGATCGTTTCCTTTGCAACCGTGTAAGAGCCCGTTACCTGTGCTTTGCTGCGTTCCGATACCAAACCCCGACATTTACCGAAACATGAAACGAATAGCTATCCTTTCCCTCGCTGTATTATTCCTGAGCGCTCCGTCGTCCGGCCAACCCCAGACCGAAATCGGAAAAGGCGCCGGAGAATACAAGGAACTGTTCGACAACCTTAAAGAACTTCTGCTGAAGTCGGACTTCGTGCAGACCGTCAGCCTCAACGGGAAGGAACGCAACCAGTTTGTGCCGTGGATACGCGACCACGTTCATGTGATGAAGTCGATGAAGTATCTCTCGCCGGAGATCGCCAGCTTCTGGCAGGCCTTCATGGAAACACAAACGGAAGAAGGACTGTACTTCGACTACTATTACCCGATCAGCAACTCGCTTAATCACCGGATGAACCTGTTCGACAAACGCTACTGGCGTATTTTTTCCCGGGAGGGAATTCAAATGCATCGTCTGCCTGTCGAAGCCGATCTCGAGTACCTGATGGTGGAAGGCGCCTACTACATATGGCAGGCAACAGGCGACAACGCCTACATACGCGACTGGCTCGATGACCTCGAGCAGGGAATGTATTACGCCATGAGCGATCCCTTGCGCTGGTCCGCGAAATACCAGCTGGTCAAACGCGGATATACCCTGGACACGTGGGACTTCATGCAGCTACCGGTGACCAGGGATGAATATGTCCGGCAGGGCCATGATGTCCAGGAAGGCATATTCAACATCGATGAAAGTACACCGATGGGCATCATGCACGGCGACAACAGCGGGATGTATGCCGCCTGCAATCAGCTCGCCGAAATGTTCGCATCCATCGAAGATTCCGCAAGATCAAAGGTATGGCGACATCAGGCGGGCATATTCCGGGCCCGCACGAACGCGATCTGCTGGAACGGCAAATTCTACGCTCACTTTGTGGCTGATGACCCCATGCCCGGGTACCTGCACATCGATCAGGCGAACACGCTGAGCCTGTCGAATCCGTATGATATCAACCGCGGGCTTCCGACGCACGAGATGGCGGTGTCCATACTGAACAGCTACCGGGATCTGAAGAACAAAAACGACTTGAACTCCTTCGCCGAGTGGTTTGGCGTCTATCCGCCGGTACAGCCACACTTTGCGGATTATCAGCCCGGCTCTTATATGAATGGTGGCGTCAATACTATCGTCGGGGGTGAATTGGCAAAAGCTGCCTTTCAACATGGGATGGAGGAATACGGCGTCGATATCCTGAACCGTGTACTGGACCTGATGAAAAAGCACAAGGGTGATCTTCCCGTGGCATACAAACCCGACGGAACGGTAGACGAGGGTATCCCGGACAACTGGGGACAGGCGGCAGTCATGAGCGCGGTGATCGAAGGGCTCGCCGGCGTCGTGGACGAAGGGCAGTCGTTGGATACAGTGGAGTTGTCGCCGCGATGGATTGCCGCGGGAAAAATCGATGTCGAAGTCTCTGTTGCTTACAGGCCTTCAAAAAGATCCGTCAGGTATCATTTCTCGCATGACGCGCAGCGAAGAATAATTACGCTTCAGGTTTCGGGCGACCCGCGGGTGTATAACGTCAGGATATTGTTGCCGGGCGGGAATGCCAGCGCGGATGTTTCACTCGACGATCAGGTGGTGCCGGCGCGGGTTGAGCGTATAGAAAAGAGCCATTATGTGATCATACCACCGACCGGCTCGGGACGGCATACTATTGAAGTGAACTATCATCAATAGCTGCTGCCATGAACACTCCCACAAAGAACACTCCCACAAAAATGAGCAACACGCGGGTTACGGATCGTGCCTGCCCGGCATGAAGGGTGAGACTAAAGGACCTGTACCCCGAATGTGATCCGCCCTTTGCCAGCTGCCCGTTTTTGTGAGGAAAACGGCTTAAACAGGCGCGTTTTCTGCTCCACCGGGAAGGGCAAGGCGATAACGGAAAATGCCGGCAATGCAGCCATCGTCCATGGGTTCCATTATTCAGACTTCTGAATAAGTCCTGCAAGTTCTAATACCGTCTTCCACGAAATTCTAATCTGTAATTGCGTTGGCTGCTTGACCGGTTCCGGAAAGTCCTGCCCGCATTTGAACACCTCAAAAAGCTAAGGCTGCCACAAACGCGCCCGTTAGCCACGATATGAGCTTTGGCACAATTATTATTCCTGCTTTTAGAAAATATTATCTGAAAGCATGAAAAAATACCAGCTGGGAGAGTTTGAGGAGATCGTTCTCCTGACCATCGCGATCCTTTATAAAGGGGCGTACGGCGTGGCCATCAAAGAGGAAATTGAATCACGACTGGCCCGCGACGTCAGTATGGGCGCACTTCATGCTGCCCTGGTGCGACTGGAAGACAAGGCGTACATCAAATCCTTCCCGGGCGAGGCCACGGAAGATCGTGCCGGACGCCCGCGAAGGTATTTTCAGATGACTGCCCTCGGAAAAAAGGCAATGGAACATTCGCGACAGACAAGAGAAGAACTCTGGAGGGCAATACCCAAGATCTCGTTGGATCTCAAAATCATGGCCGGTTGATCCATGAAAGAAATCAAGCCATATCCGCCACGGATCTTCCTTCGCTTCTTTCGATGGTATTGCCGGCCGCGGCTGGCGGATCACATCGAAGGAGATCTGATAGAAGTATACCGGAAGCGGGTACAGAAGAATGGAAAACGAAACGCAGACATCAGGTTTGTCGTCGATGTATTGCGGCTCTTCAGGCCGGGCATCATCAGGCCGGCAGAAGGATATAAAAATTTACACAACTATGGCATGTTTAAAAGCTACTTCAAAATCGGTTGGAGAAACCTGGCCCAAAACAAACTGTTCTCGGCAATCAAGATACTCGGATTATCCATTGGGTTGAGCGTATGCATGCTAATATTTCTATACACCAAAGACGAGATCAGTTACGATCAGTTTCATGAAAATAGGGAACGAATATTCCGTGTCGTTCAGGCCTGGCATTTTAATGACGATGCTCCCATGGCCATTGGGATAACTAACGCCATAGTTGGCGAATCCTTTGCGCGTACAATCCCGGAAGTACAACAGTTTGTCCGTGTGAATGGCGTGGCTGTGACGATAATTAAGGACAACGAGTTGTTCACTGAAAACCCGCTTTTTGTCGACGATAATTTTTTCGATGTTTTTACTTTTCCACTGCTTGCCGGAGATGCGACGACGGCGGTGAAGGACCCGCATGGCCTGGTTTTATCCGGTGATCTCGCCGAAAAATATTTCGGCACCCGTGACGTCATCGGAAAAACCATGCAGCTCAAGCTCGGGGACAAAGTCGACAGTTTCACGATCACAGCCCTTACGGATAGCGCCCCTGAAAACTCCACGATGCAGATCGAAATGCTTCTCCCGTTTCAGTACTTTGAGAAAAACTACAACAACAACGTCGGGTGGATTGGCGGGAGCTTGAATACGTTCCTGGTCCTGAATCGGGGGGCCGACCTCCGCGCTGTCACTGCGAAGATGCAGACCTTGTTCGACAAAAATACGAAGGAGGATCTTGCTGAGCGCCAGGCAGCGCAGGGCATCACGCTGAAAATTGACATGGGGTTACAAGCGCTCACCGATATCCATCTCAGCACGAACCTCGGGCCGGATAATGGCATGACAGGCGGCAGCAAGCCGATTTACTCATACGTGCTGTCCGGCATTGCCGCGTTTATATTGCTCATTGCCTGTATCAATTTTATTAACCTGGCTGTCGGGCAGTCCTTAAAGCGCGGGAAGGAGATTGGCATCAGAAAAGTCGTGGGAAGCTCGCGTTACGACTTGGCCCTGCTGTTCCTGGTGGAATCTTTTCTCGTGTCCGCAATTGCTTTTGGCTTGGCCATCGTCTTCACAACTGCGTGCCTCCCGTTCTTCAACGAGTTAGCTAATAAGGAATTAAGCTTATCCTATTTGTCGGACACATATTTGTATTCGGGTTTTGCAATCCTATTGGTGATCAGCTCGGTTTTGGCTGGTTTTTATCCGTCCTTAGTGCTATCCGCTTTTAAGCCCGTCAAAGTGCTGTACGGCCGACAGAAACTCATGGGCAAAAATTATTTTGTCCGTTCGTTGATCGTGCTCCAATTCGCACTGGCGACATTCCTTATCATCGGAACCATTGTGATCAATTCACAGGTGAACTTTTTATCTCGTGCCGATCTGGGATACGACGGCCGGAATCTGGTATGTATTAACATACCCGTAAGCAAGTCGAGCGATCGGCTCCCGGCATTGTTCAAAAACATGTTAACTGGTAAAAAGAACATCATAGGCGTCGCAGCAAGGCACGCAGGCAGAAGCACTTCGGCGGTGAAGGTCCATGGAAATGTCATCGAGATAGAAAATAATAAGATCGACGATCAATTCTTCCCCACATTTAAAATACCCGTTATTTCCGGCAGGAACTTCTCTCCTGAGTTTTCCGGCGATTCCGTTCATTCAGTCATTGTCAACGAAAGTTTTATTGAGAAAGCAGGATGGTCCCCTGAAGAAGCTATCGGTAAGGCCGTCTATCAACTCGATGAGAAAAAACCGTCCCGTACTATCGTTGGTGTGATCCGGAACTACCACTTCGAATCGCTCCGCGAAAAAATAAAACCAGCGCTGTTTTCAATGAACCCCGAATTCAACTTCGGACAAATCTGGGTTAAGATAAATCCGGAGAAATTACCCGAGACTCTCAGGATGTTGGAGAGTACCTACAAAGACCTCGTACAACTATATCCCTACAGGTACGACTTTATGGACGACATCAATGCGGCCAATTATAAAACGGAGGCGAAGCTAAAGCAGATCATCTTCATTGCATCGGCCCTTTTCATTTTCATTTCCTGCATTGGACTATTCGGCCTGGCGATCCTTTCGATCGAGCAGCGGACAAAAGAGATCGGTATCCGCAAGGTGCTGGGAGCAGCGATAACAACGATCGTTTCGCTGATTACGAAGGATTTTTCGCGACTGGTATTTGTAGCCTTTGTGATCGCGCTACCTGCCGGCTATTTCGTTCTCAAGCTAT
>DATBVZ010000338.1:0-5397 GCA_036515095.1 Cyclobacteriaceae bacterium
AACAATTAAACATATACTATTATGAAAACAGTTGAGATTATAGGGTATAAAAGAGCAAATCTCGGCAAATCCGTCTCGCAAAGATTACGGGATGAAGGCAATGTTCCCTGTGTGCTCTACGGTGGTGGTACGCAGGTTCATTTCTATTCGCCCATGATCCTGTTCAGGGAGTTGGTATACACCAACGAGGCGCACTTTGTTCATCTCAATATTGAGGGGGAAGAGTCACAGGCGATCCTTCAGGATATCCAGTTCCATCCGGTCAGCGAGGTCATTCTTCACGCCGACTTTCTCCGGATCGCGGAAGATCGAAAAATCAAGATGAGCATACCCACCCGCCTCGTTGGTCAATCGCCGGGAGTGGGCAAAGGCGGCACGCTGGTACGGAAAATGAATGCGCTGACCGTCCGGGCCTTGCCAAAAGATATACCTGACCACATCGATGTGGACGTATCGCAACTCGATTTCCATCACGCCGTGAAGGTAGCTGATGTTGTTTCAGCGGGGCTTGAGTTCGTCGAGGCCAAATCATCGCCCATTGCGGTGGTTGAAGTTCCCCGCGCTGCAAAAATGGCCGATGAGGCAGCGGCCGCAACAGCAGTGCCTGTGGAAGGTGCTGCGGCCGCTCCGGGAGCCACCCCTGAACCGAAAAAAGAGGAAGGGAAAAAATAAATACCTGAAACCCATGCGTCAGGAGTCCCGGATACAACGGGACTCTTTTCATTTTATCACCCGCCGGTATATCGCGAAACGTTATTCCGGCGGAGTGCTGTCCGTACGGGTTCGGATTAATGCCAATACAGTAAAACCATGAAGTATCTTATAGCGGGACTGGGGAATATAGGAGCGGAATACGAGCTCACCCGACATAACGCCGGCTTCCTGGTGCTGGACCAGCTTGCCGACAAACATAATACAGACTTTTCCACCCAACGGCTTGCTGATAAGGCGGACTTCAGACACAAGAGCAGATCCATTCACCTTATCAAGCCAACCACCTATATGAACATGAGCGGCAAGGCAGTGTTGTACTGGATGACAGCATTAAAGATACCCATGGCAAATGTCCTGATCGTCGTGGATGATGTCGCTTTACCTTTTGGCAGTTTGCGGATGCGGGGAAAAGGCAGCGCCGCGGGCCACAACGGTCTAAAAAATATTGAAACGGAACTCGGCAGTCAGGATTATCCCCGGCTTCGGATCGGTGTGGGTGATGGTTTTCCGAAGGGACGGCAGGTGGAATATGTACTTAGCCGTTTCAGTCCGGAGGAATTTGAGTCATTACCAGAAATCATGAACAAAGCGGTCGATATGACCCTCTCTTTTTGTACCCTTGGCCTGGAACGCACCATGAGCCAGTATAATGACTAATACGATGAACCACACGATTCACCTGGCCATTCAGATTGTCCCTCTGGTGAGCCGCCAACAAGCTTACGGTTTGATCGACAAAGCTATCGAAGCGATAGCGGCGACCGGCTTGCCTTATTCGGTAGGACCAATGGAAACCGTTCTGGAAGGAACATACGATGAAGTCCTTTCAGCGGCAAGAAAAGCCCAGCAGGCCTGTCTTGATGCAGGTGCCGATGAGCTTGTTGTAAACATCAAGCTGCATGTCCGCAAGAACGGCGATGTGACCATGGATGAAAAGCTGGCCAAGTATTCCTGAGCCGGGGCTTTAGCTCACCGGTGCCCCGGGTGTTACCCATTCGGCGGGGAGGATCAGGCGCAATTTGCCGTCGCTGTCTTCAGCCATAAGAATCATGCCCTGCGATTCAATGCCCAGCATCTTGCGCGGTGCAAGGTTCGCAATCAGCGTCACCTGTTTGCCTATCAGATCCTCGGGCAAATAATGCTTCGCTATCCCACTCAGAATGGTGCGTTTGTCTACGCCGGTATCTACGGTTAGCTTGAGTAGCTTGTCTGACTTATCCAGCCTCTCAGCGTCCAATACTTTGCCAATACGGATGTCAAGCTTTGCAAAATCGTCGAACACGATCTGCGGCTTCAGGGGCTGGACGGTGGTTTGCGGAACGGGTCTGTTTTTTTCTTTTGCTTTGCCGAGTTTTTCTACCTGTCTGGCTATCTCTTCATCCTCCACATTGCGGTAAAGCAATTCAGGCCTGTTGAGCTGGTGACCTGCCGCAAGTGTTTCAATCAGCTCCTGCCTGGACCAGAGGGTTCCCCATGCTTTTTTCAGGATTTCGCTATTGAGCTGGCGATGGAGGCACATTGCGCCATCCGGAAGGAACGGCTCACACGCAAGCGCAATATTGCCGCATACGTTCAGCGCGAAGTTCATGATAAAACCCACAGCCTCCATATCATCTTTGGCCAGTTTCCAGGGCTGTGTTTCGGCAAGAAACCGGTTTCCGATCCGCGACAGGTTCAACATATGAAACTGCGCCTCCCTGAAACGGAAGGTTTCGAGCGCGCTGATCATCTCGCGAATGGTTTGGTTGAGTTCGGCGCGTGCCAGGTCGCAGACGCCTGCAATTTTTGAGCGCACTTCAGTGTTATCGGAAAGCGCACTGTCTGACGGCACCTTACCCTCAAAGTATTTCCAGGCAAGCACCATGACCCGGTTGACAAAATTACCCATCACGGCCACGAGTTCGCTATTGACCTTCAGCTGATAATCCTTCCAGGTAAAATCGGAGTCTTTTGTTTCCGGCGAAATCGAAGTGAGCACATACCGGAGCTCATCGCGTCTTCCCGGAAGCTCTTCCAGGTACTCGTGGAGCCATACGGCATGATTGCGGGAGGTTGAAATCTTATCGCCCTCCAGATTCAGGAATTCATTGGCCGGAACGTTATCCGGGAATATATAGTCTTCCGCCGCCTTGAGTATGGCCGGAAATATGATGCAGTGAAAAACGATGTTGTCCTTGCCGATAAAATGAATCAGCCTTGTATCCGGATCCTTCCAGTACGTTTGCCAGTCGTCGGGTCTAAGCTCCTTCGTAGCCGATATATAGCCGATCGGGGCATCAAACCAAACGTAGAGCACTTTCCCGCTGGCAGAGGGCAGCGGAACGGGCACCCCCCAATCAAGGTCCCTGGTGATCGATCTGGGCTGCAGCCCCTGATCAATCCAGGACTTGCATTGTCCGTAAACGTTTACTTTCCAGTCGGACTGATGTCCTTCGATGAGCCATTCCTTTAGCCATGCTTCATACTTGTCCAATGGGAAATACCAGTGCGTTGTTTCTCGCAGTACCGGTGTCTTGCCCGACACCGTGGAGCGGGGATTTATCAGTTCCCGCGGGCTCAGGCTGGTTCCACAACGTTCACATTGGTCGCCGTACGCATTTTCGTATTTGCAATTCGGGCATGTTCCGATGATGTACCGGTCCGCGAGGAAGATCCCTTCCTGTTCATCATAATATTGGTCGGAAGTATCCTCCTGGAAGATGCCCTGTTCATAGATGTTGGTAAAGAACTCCTGCGCCGTTTCATAGTGCACCTTGCTGGATGTCCTCGAATAAATATCAAACGAGATCCCGAAGTCCTGAAACGTTTTTTTCATTAAGGCATGATACTTATCAACAAATGCCTGCGGGGCTACCCCCTCCTTTCTGGCTCCGATGGTAATGGCAACGCCATGTTCATCGGAGCCGCCCACATAAATGACATCTTCACCGCGGAGCCTGAGAAACCGGACGTATGTATCGGCGGGGAGGTATGCGCCGGCAATATGCCCGATATGAAGCGGGCCGTTGGCATACGGCAATGCTGAAGTGATGGTATATCGCTTGAACTTTTTCATTGGAGACTGATCCTGTGTTGAAATCCGGGCGCCTGACGCACCCTTGCAAAGATGATAATAGAAATGCTGCAAAAAAAATTACTAGACCGCTACTTCTGCGCGCATTCGGGAAGTGCTGAGCGAGAACTTGACAAAGAATTCGGTGTACCCTTCCGGGGTTGTCTTGAGGTCTATTTGTCCGCCAATCTTTTCGGTCGCTGTTTTTGTCAGGTAGAGACCGATTCCTCCCGTTCCTGACCGCTCAGAGGCCCGGGAAAACATCTGAAATATTTTGTCGGGATTAACCTGACTTATACCGATACCGTTGTCAATAACCCGGACCTTAAGCAGGTTGCCATCCCGCTCCACCTTGATCTTCACGAACGGGTCCGCACGATCGGAGTCATTGTAAAACTTAATGGCATTATCGATAAGGTTCTCCAGGATTATCCGGATCAATTCCTTATCCGAATAAAAAATTATGTTGTCTTCAATTTCCTTTTTGATGGTAAGCCTTGGAGGAAGGCCCCTTTTCCGTTCGAGTACAATAACATCGTCCACGATTTCCCTGAAGTCGATCAGCTCGTGGCTGGCAGAAGAGTTGTTGATCTGATTGATGATCAGGAGCCGCGTCAGGATGGTATTCAGTTTCTCAGCGGTGGCGTCGAGCTTGTTGAAGTAATCGAGCGCAAGCGGGTCCTTTACATCCATAATAGCAACATTGCACATGCCCTTCAGGCTTGCCAGGGGTCCGCGGATGTCATGCGAGGTTTTATAGATGAAATTGTCCAGTTCATCATTGACCCTTTTCAGTGCCTCGTTGGCGACCTGAAGTTCTATCGTTCTGGCGTCCACCATCCGTTCCAGGTTTCTGTTGAGTGAAGTCAGCTGCCGGTTCTGATCCTCGATAGTGACCTTCGCGTCAGACAACGCCTGATTCACACGCTTCTTGACGAGGTTGCTGCGATAGAGCACAAAGACCAGTAACCCGGCCAGCACGGCGATGATAACAATGGCGATATTAAACCGTTGCTGCCGAACGAGCGCTTCGTTCTTGGATGCGATAATGGCTATGTTTTGACGTTCTTCGAAATTCGTTTTTATTTTGGCAAGGTTACTGATCAGTTGCTCACTGTAAACACTGTCTTTCAAATTGATATACTTGTCCTGATAGACCGATGCCTGCTGGAAATCCTTCCGGTCGGCATAGAAGTTGGCAAAGGCGTCGAACACAGAAATTCTCAACTCGGTATATTCAATACTGTCCAGGATAACTTCCGCTTGCTTAAGAGATTGAATGGCCTGGTTGGGATTGCCTTCCCGGAGGCTTACTTCGTACAGGCCGAAAAGGTTCTCGGCTTCCCATCGTTTGTTTGCATTTTGTCGTGCTATTTTGTAGGCTGATTCATAATGCTGCCTGGCCGCTTCCAGATTGCCCAATCCCAGATTTGCCGAACCCAATGTATAATAGATCTCACCCAGTCTTTCCGGGTTGCAATTGTCCTGGCAGTATGCTAGCGCTTCATTCAAGTACTCCAGGGCTTTCTGATTTTCCGACAATGCATTGTAGCAAGAGCCAATATTGATAAGGCAATCTTCGATATCATAAAAGTCATTGGCTTCCCGCTTGCTTTCCAATGCTCTTAAGA
>DATBVZ010000339.1:0-12498 GCA_036515095.1 Cyclobacteriaceae bacterium
GCAAAACCCTTTCATTACAGATCTCTTTGAAGGGTTAAGACGGTTTGATGTTCCATTGGAAGGCATTCATACAGAGACTGGTCCGGGTGTGTATGAGGCTGCGATAGCACATTCCGGCATACTTGAGGCTGCCGATCGGGCCCTGTTGTTTAAGTCGGGCGTGAAGGAAATTGCCTACAAGCACGGGATCATGGCCACTTTCATGGCGAAGATCAGCGAAACCCTGCCTGGCTGCGGAGGCCATGTGCACCAGAGCCTGTGGGATAAGTCCGGCAAGAAGAATTTGTTTTACAGCGAGAAAGGCAAACATATGAGCCCGCTCATGCAGTCGTACATTGCAGGGCAACTGTTTTGCCTTCCTCATATCCTGCCGATGTTCGCTCCGAACATCAATAGTTACAAGCGCCTGGTGGAGGGAGCATGGGCGCCAACCACACTCACCTGGGGAATGGACAATCGTACGGTGGCATTGCGTGTGTTGACCGGGAATCCCAAATCCTGCCGGCTGGAAACCCGCGTGGTCGGCTCTGACGTAAATCCCTATTTGGCTATGGCTGCGGCACTGGCATCAGGACTATACGGTATACGAAAAGGACTGAAACTGAAACAGCCTGAAACCACAGGCAACGGGTACCGCGATTTTTCTTACGGAACACTCCCTTCTGACTTATTCGACGCAACGCAACGGATGAAACAGTCGGACATTGCCGGGGAGATCCTGGGCAAAAAGTTTGTGGCTCATTTTACGCAAACCCGCACCTGGGAATGGAGGCAGCATCTCAAGGCAGTAACGGACTGGGAATACAAACGTTATTTCGAGATAATCTGATGCCATCGTCTTGCGCCACTTGAACCGCTTGCCTGCCGGTAATCCATGGCTGTACTGCCAAAAAAAGATTTGATCCGATCCACAGATTTCATCAGAATTAAGCAAAATTGCAGTGCCTGCACTATGACCTTCAATACGATATTACAATTCAATTTTCCCGCCACGGTACGTTTTGGTCCTGGCGCCAGCAAGGAACTGGGCGACTATCTGATCACCCACGGTATCCGGAGACCTTTGATTGTAACCGATCCGGTGGTGTCTCAACTGGAATTTTTAAAGCAGATCGCGGGTGATCTGAAGAAAAGGAATTTGTCCGTTGAAGTATTTTCAGCGATCCATAAGAATCCAGTCAAGTCGGATGTCTACGCAGGAACCGACCTCTATGACGATGCGGAAAGGGATTCCGTTATCGGTATTGGGGGTGGAGCCGCCCTGGACGTAGCACGCGCTATCGTTCTGCGAATAAATCACCGCGAAGACCTTTTTAAGTACGACGACCTTATAGGGGGCGATGTATTCGTCACCAACGACGTGCCCCACTTCGTCACAATTCCTACCACCTCCGGAACAGGGAGCGAAATCGGAAGGAGCGCGATCATTTCAGATGACAACACCCGGCAGAAGAGGATCCTGTTTTCGCCTAAATTAATGGCAAGGATCGTTTTTGCTGATCCCCTGCTCACCATGGACCTTCCGCCCCCCATTACCGCTGCGACGGGAATGGACGCGCTCACCCACAACTTGGAGGCTTACCTTGCCAAGACCCCGCATCCCCTTTGCGAAGGAATTGCGCTGGAAGGAATTTCGTTGATCAGTCAGTCGCTGGAAAAGGCGGTGAAGAATCCGGATGTAGGGTCACGAAGTATGATGATGATGGGATCATTGATGGGCGGTGTGGCCTTCCAGAAGGGGTTGGGCGTTGTACACTCTTTGGCGCATCCGCTCTCCACATTGCTGGATGTTCACCACGGACTCGCTAATGCAGTAAGCCTGCCCTATGGCATGGAGTTTAATATCAGCGGTTTTGAACAACAGTTCAGCAGGATTGCCCGTGCGCTTGAATTGACAACCCTCAGCGGGGAGGCTGTGGTGCGCTACCTTGCGAACCTGAATTCGAGGATATCGATACCGGCACGGTTGCGCGACCTTGGTGTAAAGGAGGAGCACCTGGAAACTTTGGCCGATCTTGCTGAGGCGGATTTTGCCCATCCCAACAATCCTAAAGCGGTCAGGCGCGAGGATTTCAGAATGCTCTACCAGCAGGCGTATTGACTATGAAAAAGATCACCATCGGCATCACCCATAACAGCAAGTACGACAACTACGCAAGATGGATCGCCATGGAGCCCGGGACCCAGGTTGTCAGGCTTGGCTATGCCTATGACAATTTCCATGATATTTCACGATGCCATGGTATCCTGCTCAGCGGCGGAGATGAGGATATACACCCGCGTTTCTATAATTGTCCGGAGTATCTGCCACTGTGCACAGGCGGTGTTGATGAAAGACGGGACGAATTCGAATTGAGAATTGTTGATTATGCGATCTCCAACCGCTTGCCCTTGCTTGGGATCTGCCGCGGACTTCAAATCATGAATGTTTATTGCGGGGGTACTTTAGTGCCGGATATCCGGGCCGCCGGAAAACCGGATCACTCCCGCCTTGCTGAAGGGAGTGACCGCCATCATTCGATCACCGTCCCGCCAGATTGTCTGCTGGGCGGAATAGCGGGGCTGCATGAAGGCGAGGTAAACAGCTCGCATCATCAATCCGCCGATCGTATCGGCGAAGGATTGATGGCTAATGCCATCTCGGACGACGGCGTGATCGAAGGACTTGAACGGAGGGATAATCATGCAAGGTCCTTCCTGTTACTCGTGCAATGGCATCCGGAGCGCATGGGCGATCAGACCAATCCGCTGGCATCAACGATCAAAACCGCCTTTCTCGATAGTGTAAGATGATCAACAAAGCACGCTCATGCAAATCATAAATCCCGCAACAGAAGAGGTTATCAGGGAGATACGTGACGATACCCGCGAAAGCGTGCGTGAAAAATTCAGTGCGTTGCGGGAAAACCGGATGGGATGGGGAAGGACCCCGCTGAGCGACAGACTGAAAATACTGGCAAACTTTTCAGGATTGCTTGAAAAGAACGTCGATGGTCTTGCTGCCGTTCTGACGTCGGAAGTGGGAAAGCCATTGATGCAATCGCGCCATGAGATCGGCGGCGCGCGCTCGCGGATTAAATGGATGCTGGATCATGCCGAAATTTATTTATCGGATGAAACAATGACAAACGTGCCGGGCCTGATGGAGAAAATTGTTTATGAACCGCTGGGGGTAGTCTGCAATATCTCGGCCTGGAATTATCCCTATCTCGTGGGAGTCAATGTGTTTGCGCCTGCCCTTCTGGCCGGAAACACGGTCATGTACAAGCCCTCTGAATATGCAACGCTCACGGGATTGGAGATTGAAAAACTGCTGAAAGAGTCGGGGGTGCCAAGTAATGTGTTCCATATCGCGGTTGGGGGGAAGGCGACCGGTGAGTTGTTGACCGACCTCCCGTTTGATGGATATTTCTTCACCGGTTCCTACAAAACGGGCAAGCTCATTTATGAAAAGGTTGCGCCCAGGATGGTGCCCTGCCAATGCGAACTTGGGGGTAAGGATCCTCTTTTCGTCTGCGACGATGTCGCCGACCTGCGGGGCGTAGCCTCTGCCACCGCCGACGGAGCGTTCTACAACAACGGCCAGAGTTGCTGTGCGGTAGAACGCATCTACGTTCATGAGCGAATATATGACGGGTACGTGGAGGCGTTTGTAAAAGAAGTGAGGTCCTGGAAGATCGGGAATCCGGTCGAGGAAGGTGTCTACATTGGTCCTCTTGCACGAAGGGAGCAACCCTCCTTTCTGGAGAAGCAGGTGGAGGAAGCGAAGGCCAGGGGAGCTGTTGTCGCGATCGGGGGGAAACGTCTGGACCGCAAAGGTTACTATTTCGAACCTACTGTTTTGTTGAATGTAAATCATGACATGAGCGTAATGCGCGAGGAGTCATTCGGACCGCTGATCGGGATCATGAAAGTGAAGGACGATGATGAGGCGGTCCGGCTCATGCAGGACACTGAATACGGGCTCACCGCTTCCGTCTATAGCGCAGACAGGAAGCGGGCAGAGGGAATTTTGAGGAATATCAACGCAGGAACGGGCTATTGGAACTGCTGTGATCGCGTAAGCGCAGCATTGCCCTGGAGCGGAAGACAACATTCAGGATTCGGAATCACCCTTTCCCACGCCGGCATGCGCGCATTCACAAAACCAAAGGCTTATCATCTTAAACAATAAATTAAGGGTCGCCGGTTGCTGTATATCACTTCGAAATCACTAAATTATTTCCAAAGAACAAATACAACCCATGCTCCCTTCAAGACGAACGTTTCTGAAAAGCACACTGGCTTGCGCGGCCGCGGGAACCATCGTTCCTCAACTTGCCCACGGCGGTCCGGATAACCCGCTATCCAATACCCGTGCTCAGCGAATTAAATTGAGCATTTCCTCCTATTCCTACTGGCATTTCAAGAAAGAAAAATTTCCCATCAGCACCGTAATCGACGAGGCAGCGAAACTGGGTGTGGAAGGGATAGATATTCTTCACCGCCAGATGGAAAGTGAAGATAACGACTACATTCAGGCATTAAAACGCCATGCTTTCCTGAATGGCATTGCGTTTACCTGTCTTTCCATCCACCAAAGCTTTGTTTCGCCCGACAGCGATTTCCTGGCAAAGGAGATTGATCATACAAAAAATTGTATTGAGCTTGCGGCCAAAATGGGGATACCCTGCCTTCGTTTGAATTCGGGCAGGTGGGGGACCATCAAGTCGTTCGATGAATTGATGGCCAACCGCGGTGTCGAACCCATCTTGCAGGGGTATACGGAGGATGACGGTTTCAGGTGGTGCATAGACAGCATCAAGGCATGCTTGCCTACTGCGGAAAAGTATGGCGTACTGCTGGCACTGGAAAATCACTGGGGGCTCTGCTCCACGCCGGAAGGACAGTTGCGAATTAAAAAGGCCATCGACTCACCCTGGCTGGGAATTATGATGGATACCGGAAATTTTCTGGAAGAGCCATACGACAAACTGGAAATGATCGCACCATACACCAATTTCGTTCAGGCCAAGACGTATTACGGCGGCGGTGAGTGGTACAGCCTGGACCTCGACTATGACCGCATCATCGATATACTGAGAAAGGTCAACTACCAGGGCTATATCTCCCTGGAGTTTGAAGGAAAGGAAGATGCCTTTACGGCAGTACCGAAGAGTATCGAAATGCTGAGGAAGGCACTGGGGAGGGGATAGGGGAGGTTATGAAACCCATTGTACAGATTTCATTGGACATCACCAACATTGATGAGGCGCTGAATACGGCAGCAATTGCAGTTCGCGCCGGTGTTGACTGGCTCGAGGCGGGCACGCCCCTGCTACTGGCTGAGGGATTGCACGGCGTAAGAAAATTGCGTGAAGGTTTTCCGGGTGTTCCCATTGTCGCCGACCTCAAAACAATGGACGGCGGCTACCTTGAAGCAGAAATGATGGCGAAGGCCGGTGCGACACACGTGGTGGTGATGGCGAGGGCACATGAAGAAACGATAAGGTGTGTGGTAAATGCAGGCCGTGATTTCGGAGTCCGGGTAATGGGCGATAACCTTGGATGTACGGATATGGTGGAAGCGGCCCGGTGGCTGGAAGATCTGGGTTGCGATTACATAGTCCATCATATCGGCTACGACGAGCGCAGAGGCATTGCGGCCCGCGGCGATCGGATGCCCAGTCCGCTGGATCAATTGCGCGATGTTGTAAATGCCGTCAGCATACCGGTTCAGGCGGTTGGAGGGCTTAGTCTCGAGCAGGCTATACGTTGTCCGGAATACGGTGCCCCCCTGGTGGTGCTGGGTGCTCCGCTTACGATCGATGCGGATCAGTTCAGGACTGCCACGGGTGATCTTGAAAGTTCATTGCGGCTTATCTGCGAACGGGTGCACGCTTACGGAGAAGTACCGGTGGGCAAAGTCAAATAATAAGTGATTAGTATGACAAAAGGGGCAAAGAATGCAGCGGTCGTAAACTATGCTTCCGAAAAGGGAGCTGTGGAGATTCGTGAAATAGAGTTGCCGTCTATTGGCGACGAGGATGTGTTGCTGGAGGTGGCGAATGTGGGGGTTTGCGGCAGTGACCTTCACCAATGGACAGCCGATCACAGCTGGCAGGTCAATTATCCTGTGGTGCTTGGCCATGAATTTGGCGGACATATCGTTGCCGTTGGAAACCGCGTCGCAGGATGGAAGGAAGGTGACCGCGTAGTAAGTGAGACGGCGGCCGTGATCGATGTCAACAACCCGATGTCGCGTCGCGGACTTTATAACCTGGACCCTACGCGCAGAGGGTTTGGCTATGGTGTCGATGGCGCCATGACAAGATTCGTCCGCGTACCTGCGCGTTGTCTCCATCATGTACCCGCAGAACTATCCTTTGAGCAGGCATGCCTGACGGAGCCCTGCTGTGTTGCCTACAATGCAGTTGTTGAGAACACACACATCAAACCCGGCGACAGGGTTGTTGTGCTTGGCCCGGGAACGATCGGGATATTATGTGCGGTTGTCGCGAAACTGTGTGGCGGACAGGTTGCGGTTGTGGGTTTGGAAGCCGACCAGAAACGACTTGAGATCGCGAAACGATATGGACTCGAAGCCATCGTCGGCGATGCTTCGTGGTGGGCCAGGCAGGGCGACGGACTAGGTGCAGATTGTGTCATTGATGCTGCGGGGTCAAGCATTACCCTGAATACGGCAATGGGGTTGGTTCGCCCTAACGGTCAAATAACGAAAGTCGGATGGGGGCCCCAACCATTGGGGTTCTGCCTTGACCCGATCGTTCAGAAAAATGTGACACTGAAGGGAAGCTTCAGCCATAACTGGCCTGTTTGGGAACGAGTTATCAGCCTGCTGGCAAACAGTCAGCTTGATGTTCGCCCTATCATCGGCGGCGTTTGGCCGATAACCCAGTGGCGCGAAGCATTTGAGAAGATGCACAATGGGGAGGTCGTGAAGAGTGTATTGAAGCCGGTGTGACAAATGCGACTGCCAGACAAGGTCATCATCGTAACCGGAAGCACGACGGGCATTGGGAAAGCCATCGCCTTGCGGTGCATCGCGGAGGGAGCCCGGGTTGTTGTTACAGGACTGGAGAAAGACCTTGGTAAAGCAATTGTAAAGGAGGCAGGAAAAGGGAAGTGTGCGTTGCATATCGAAGACATCAGCGTTGACGGCGCGCCGCAGCGATTGGTGGATCTCGCCCTGCAGTCGTTCGGCAAACTGGACGCCGTAGTCAACAATGCGGCCATGGTTGTGTCGTCCGACATACAAACCACCGACCTTACATTTCTTCGGAGGGTCATGGAAGTCAATGCCCTGGCGCCTTTTGCCCTCATCAAAGCTGCATTGCCTTACCTTAGGAAGACGCGTGGCAGCGTATTGAACATCGGTTCGGTAAACGCATACAGCGGAGAACCCGGCTTGCTGGCCTATAGCATTTCGAAAGGAGCATTAATGACCATGACGCGGAATCTCGGCGATACCCTGAATCGCACGGATCGTATTCGTGTTAACCAGATCAATCCGGGCTGGGTACTCACCGAAACGGAAGCGGATCGCAAGCGCAAGCATGGGCTCTCAAAAGACTGGTACAAAAATCTTCCGGATGTGTATGCACCGGCGGGTCGGATCCTTTCTCCCGCGGAGATCGCCGCCGCCGCAGTGTACTGGCTTTCGGATGAATGCGGACCCGTAAGCGGCCAGGTCGTTGAACTTGAACAGTATCCTGTTATCGGACGCAATCCTCCGAAAGACATGTCGACCATAACAAAGACTGACGATTGAAGAGTCCGCCGTCGCTTGCTAAAACATTCTGAAGTACAAGTCCGGACCTGATCTTGCAAGCTATGGACGCTTGCGCCAAAGCTTCAGCGTCGGAGCACGGCCGAAGGAAGAATTGAAGAAGTTGCTTTTGGAGGCAGGCACGTAAACACATCAACCTGCCTGCCCTGCAGTAGGCCAGCGCGATGGCAGGCAGGCACATCAACACGTAAACACATTCCCCCATGCCCCGGTTAGCGGTTTTCCCGAAAGCATTTATGCAGGCCTTGTGCAAGGACGGCACGATGAGCGTAGCGGAATGGATCCAACTGGCAACGAGACTTGACATCGATGGCCTGGAATGGTATGCGGGCTTCCTCGAAATGGCGGATGAAAAAAACTGGGTCCGGTTTCGCCGGCAGGTGGAAATGCATGGAAAGACCATTCCGATGATGTGCTGTTCTCCTGATTTTACGCATCCGGACGAATCGTTCAGACAAAGGGAGATTGAAAAACAAAAACACTGGATCGATATGACAGCGGCCCTGGGCGGATCATACTGCCGTGTGCTCTCCGGTCAACGAAGGGAAGAATTAAGTGTCGGCGAGGGAATAGCGCTTGCAGCCGGCTGCATTGAGGCTTGCCTGCCATACGCGAAGGAACGAGGCATCACCCTCATTCTTGAAAATCATTACAAGGACGACTTCTGGACTTACCCCGAGTTTGCTCAGAAAGCAGATGTTTTCTGCCAACTGGTGGAACGGATTGATCACCCGAACTTCGGTGTGAACTACGATCCCAGCAACACCTATATTGCAGGCGAAGATCCGCTGGATTTATTGATGCGCGTATCGCATCGTGTTGTTACCATGCATGCCAGCGACCGCTACCTTGCCGAAGGAACCCTTGAGGACCTTCGACGCGAGGAGAGCGGCTCGCCGGGATACGCAAGGCGGTTGCGCCACGGCGAGATAGGAAAAGGCCTCAACGACTACGATGCGATCCTTAGTGAATTGAAACGGGTAGGGTTTGACGGATGGATCAGTATCGAAGACGGCGTGGAAGGCATGCAACAACTCGAACGAAGCGTGGAATTCTTGCGTCGAAAGATGGCGAAGTACTGGGGGGAGTAATGTGTTTATGTGTTTATGTGTTTACGTGTTTATGTTGTGTTGGTTGGTAGTGTGGTGATGCTATATACCATTCTCCGAAACCGCAAACGGTGCCCTGTAGTTTCTCGTCAGCATCCTATCTGCTTCTTCGTCGGCGATGAACTTTTCAGTTTTGGGGTCAAACGTGAGTACACGGCCAAGGCGGTATGCGATGTTACCCAGGTGGGCAAGTGCTGATGAAAGATGCGCTGTTTCTACCGGACCGTTTTGTTTTGACCTGTCGCGGGACCGGACGCATTCGATAAAATTCTTGTAGTGATCCCCACCAGCCTTACTCGAGGGCCCGGGTTCGCGTTCTCTTCCCAGAAAGGTCTCATAGTGATCATATCCCTTAACCACCATATAACCCTTGTCGCCATAGAAAATATTGCCAACGCCTGCACCATCCTCCAGATTGGTGCACCAGTGACGGACTTCAAACTGGATCATCTTTTTTTCTTTCGGATAATGATAAATTGAAGTTTGTACTTCGGGCACCTCCTTGCTGTCGTCCCAAAGAAACTTTCCGCCCATGGATGTAATTTTTTCCGGTAAGCCTACATCAAGTCCCCACATGCACAGATCGGTTTCGTGGATGCCCTGGTTGCCGACATCGCCGTTGCCATAATCCCAGTGCCAATGCCAGTTATAATGGACGAGGTTGCGGGTGAACGGTTGCATTTGAGCAGGACCTGTCCACAGATCATAATCCAGTCCCGCGGGCACCGGCTCATTGGGATGGTTTCCGATGTCAGGCCGCCACCGGAATACCAGCCCGCGGGCCATATAGACCTTGCCGATGAGTCCGTCCCGGAGGTGCTGAATGGCTTCCCTGATAGCGGCTGAGCTGCGCAGCTGCACACCATGCTGAACGATCCGGTTGTATTTGCGGGCAGCTTCAACCATTTTCCTTCCTTCGAAAATATTGTGTGCCCCCGGCTTCTCCACATATACATCCTTACCGGCCTGACACGCCCAGATGGTGGCAAGTGCATGCCAGTGATTCGGCATGGCAATGGTTATTGCATCAATGTTCTTGTCGTCGAAAACCCTGCGCAGGTCTTGCTCCGTCCGGACCTTTTTCCCGTATTTTTCCTGGAATTCCTTAGCCCGTTCGCCCGACACATTGGCATCGGGATCACAAAGGACGGCCACTTCCACGTTCTCCTGACTCATAAGCCCGTTGATATGACTCTTACCACGTCCGTTGACACCCAGGACGGCAGCGCGGATCCTGTCATTCGCACCGAAAGCAGAACTGGGGATGATCATTGGGGCAACTGCCAGCCCGAGGCCTGCGCCTGCTGAGTTTTTGATGAAGGTTCTTCTGGTAAGCTTTTTTTTCATGGCGATGGAAGTTTGAAGGGTAAAAGGTATAAAGGCATATGGTTTAAGAGTGAGCGGCCTATCCCAGGGCTGCGCCAACCATCTCATCAAACACTTTTCGCTGTTCGGTCAGTGCGGCAATGAGGTCATCGGGCTGTGTTCTTGCCTCCAGGAGGATCCACCCTTTGTATTTCATGCCAACAAAGAGGTTGAAGAGCTGCTGGTAAGGATAATCCCCGATGGTTAATTCCCTGACATGTACGGTGTCACCGAACCGATCCTTGACGAGGTTGAAGTTGTATTCGAGGCCTTCGCCCAGCAGGTCTTCGTCGTTGGAGTTCCAGCAAACAGTGACATTCTTGTCGGTGGCAACATCCACAACAGCCCTGATGTTGGGAAGCTCCTGGGTTTCCGTGCCATGGACCTCCAGGCGAATCTGCTGGCCATAATCTTCCGCAAACCTTCCAACCTCGTTCAATGATCGTCCTATTTGTTCAATGGTCTTCTCATGCGGAATCCCGGCGTGGAAACCGTTGGGCTTTACCTTCACGCCGGAGCCTCCGCAGTCGTGACTGAGTTTGATGTAAGCCTTCGTGTTTTCGATGGATTGTTTCAGACGTTCGGGATCGGGGAAGTCGTACTGCTCATTAGTACCACAACCCACCAGGGTGACCCGGCTGTCCGCGAACTGGCGTTTGACTTCCGCACGTTGTGCAGCCGGGAGGTTCGGTTCCACTTTATGCGCGTGTTCCACACGAAGTTCCACCCCCAGCAAAGCCGTCTTTTCGCAATTTCGGATCAGGGTGGGAACATCCCAGTCCTTTCCCCACAGGTAAGTACAGAGCCCGAATCGCATCCGTGAAGGTTTGGATAGCGCATCGGCCATCAGACCGGATGGAAGTAAGGCCGCTGTGCCGACGCAAGCGGCGGATTTGAGGAATTCTCTTCTGGAATTTCGCATAGGCATTGAAAGGTTTTACCGGTGTCACACCGGCGTTTCATTCAACCGTTGTCACATATCCTACAGGGAATTCAAAGTACGATTTAATTGTGGTAATTGGTACAGTAAAATCACCCCAATTTCAGTTCAGACACATAGCCTTTTTTGGACTATATGTTCCGCTTATCACTAAATTAGTAAAATTGAATTGTTCTGCGTTCGACTGTGAACGGTTAGGCGAATAATTGCTATTTTAGAGGCTTATCCTGAAATACTATGCATGCCTCAAGAAGAACATTTTTGAAGAAAAGCGCTGCCGCGCTGACCGGAGTGGTGGTGCTTTCAGATTCCGTATCATTATTGGGTAAGAATTTGAAAGCGGGATTGACCGGTGTTCAGCTCTATTCCGTTCGCGACGAGATGAAGGAGGATCCCCTGGCTACATTAAAGAAACTGGCGGAAATGGGCTACCGGCATGTGGAGCACGCCAACTATGTAGACCGGAAATTTTACGGGTGGAGCGCGTCAGAGTTCCGGAAAGTACTGGACGATCTTGGCATGACCATGCCGAGCGGCCATACGGTAATGCGCGCTAATCATTGGGATACCGGAAAGAAGGGCTTTACGGATGCCTGGAAATACACCGTCGAGGATGCGGCTGCGGTCGGGCAAACCTTTGTGATCAGTCCTTCCATGGACGAGAGTATCCGGAAGAGTCTTGATGATCTGAAACGGTTTATGGATGTTTTCAACAGGAGTGGTGAGCTTTGTAAGAAGGCTGGAATGAAATTCGGATACCACAATCACCACTTCGAATTCAGTGAGAAGTTTGGAAATGAGACGCTGTATGACCTTATCCTGAAACACACTGACCCGGACCTTGTAATGCAGCAACTGGATGTTGGAAACATGCACAATGGCGGTGCCGCAGCCCTGGATATCATAAACAAGTACCCGGGCAGATTCCCCTCCATGCACGTAAAGGATATGGTCAAGGGGAATGAAGACGAACACAATCCTTTTGACAGTACAATTTTAGGTAAGGGGATCATCCCGGTTAAAGAGATCGTCGACGCCGGCCGCAAGAAAGGCGGAACCATTCATTTCATTGTGGAACAGGAGGCCTATCAGGGTATTTCTCCGCTGGAGTGCATGAAAGAGGATCTGGCCGTGATGAAGAAGTGGGGATATGCCTGATCGGTGACCGGCTTTCACCGTAACGACGCAAGGGTGCCAGGTGACACAAAGAGATTAAAAAGGGTTTCCCCTTGTATCCACGCGTGTCGGAAAGGAGTCCCAAGGTTATTGCATGAGTGAGTTACCGAATAAGCTAA
>DATBVZ010000340.1:0-5368 GCA_036515095.1 Cyclobacteriaceae bacterium
AGTCCCTGTGAAACCAAGACCATGACCCAGTTCGTGCAACACCACGGTGATAAGGTCAAATTCTCCGGGTTCGGGTGTCCCGGTGCTTTCATAATGCCAGTTTGCCGAGCTGTTGAACTGCGCGACGATATCGTACTCGTCTGGATTATTAAGTTCCTGACCGGCAAGCTTTTCGGCCAGCGGCCCCGGATAATAAATGTTATACTTTGGAGTTCTCTCAAAATTTGCTGCCCAAAAGGACGGACCTGCGGTTCCCAGGGTTCCCTCAGGCAAATTCGTCCAAACCGCCGCCACACGTATACTGACGGGGGAGGTAAGCAGGCTTTCCCAGATGGCTGTGGCGAATTCAAAAGCTTGCCTGGCCTGCGTAGAAAATCCAAAGTACTCGACTTCAATAGCGGCGGTCTTTGTTCTTGCTTCTCCGCTGCCCCCGCGAAGAAAACGGTCGGGCGCTGAAATGCGTGACTGCTGTCCCGTGCCCTTACCTGCAAAACACACCACGGGCAGTTTGCCGGAGTCCAGGCGAATTATCTGTTGTGCTTCAATCGGGTAATACAACAACAAAAAGGCGGTGGCAGTCAAAAAAAGTTTAGTACATCGCATAACGGTAGTCCGGTTGCTTCCCACATCCACAAACAAGATAGCAAAAATTAATCCGTCAGAGGTTATATCATTCCCCGCGCTTTCAATTCCAGATACTTGTTTATGGTGGCCACGGTCAATTGCTCGGGACTCGTAAGTAACGCCTGAATGCCGCTTTTAGTCAGCTCCTTTACGATTAATTTCTTTTCGTAACTGAATTTTTCGGCTATCGCCTTGTAATAGATCTCGCGCAGGGTTTCTGCCGGCTGCCCGATCATCTTTGTGATTTCCGTATTTTCAAAAAATACGACTACCACCAGGTGCTGTCGGGCCAGGCTTCTGATAAAGGGGAGCTGGCGGTGTAGTCCGTATATCGATTCGAAATTCGTAAACAGCAGCAGCAGACTTCGCTGCGTGATCTTCCTGCGCACATGGGTATACAGCACGGAGAAATCCGATTCACGGAAGGCAGTCCTCTGATTGTATAGTACCTCCATGATTTGCTTCATCTGGCTGTTCTGTTTTCCGGCGGGTAAGGTGTTGCCGATCTTGTCCTGAAAGGTAATGAGTCCGGCCTTGTCCGATTTTTTGATCGCTACATTGGAAATCACCAGGCTTGCATTGATGGCATAATCCAGCAAACTCATTCCATTGAAGGGCATCTGCATCACCCTGCCTTTGTCGATCAGCGAATAAACCTGTTGCGAACGCTCATCCTGATAATGGTTAACCATCAGGCTTGACTTTCGCGCAGTGGCCTTCCAGTTTATGGTTCGGAAATCATCACCTGAAACGTATTCCTTGATCAATTCGAACTCCAGATTGTGTCCGATGCGCCGGATCTTCTTTATGCCGGCTTCGACCAGCTTATCGGAAATAGCCATAAGCTCGTACTTGCGCATCTGTATGTACGAGGGGTAGACCGGTACCATCATCTTACGCGAACACTTGTATAGCCGCCGCACCAAAGCCAGGGGAGAACTGACAAAAACATTGACTACTCCGAATTCGTATTCTCCCCGTTTTACAGGACGGAGGGAATAGTTGATGGAGGAAGACGACCGCGGATTCATCCGCAACTGAAAGTCAACATCGCGCCGCTGGAACTGGTGAGGGATTTCGTCGATCACGTTCAACTTCACGCTGAAGGGATATCGGTTGTCCACGAAGATCCTGATCTCATTCTCATCTCCGTTTGAAAGTTTCTCGGGCGCAAACCGAACGGCGTGAACTCCTTGCCTGATCCGGAAAAGAATAATGATGTCTGCGGCAACGAGCGAAAGGAAAAGCAGAAACAGGAGCTTGGGAACGATAAGCAAAGGTGGAAACATAAATGCAGTCACAAAAAGCAACACCAGGATGGCAATCCCCTGAAAGAAACGGTTGTTGATGTACAGGCGGCGAAGAAGTTTCACTTATCTGGGGACTTCAATTTTGTCAATTATCTGCTGAATAACCTCGTCGCTGGTGACGCCCTCCATTTCTTTGTCGGGTGTGAGGATCACACGATGACGCAGCACAGGCAGCGCGATGGTCTTTATGTCTTCGGGCGTGATAAAGTCACGGCCATGGATGGCGGCATAGGCTTTGGTGCCATTCAGGATGGCAACTGAAGCCCGGGGTGAGGCACCCAGAAAAAGGGCCGGGCTGTCCCGCGTTTCCTGGATGATCTGCGCAATGTACCGGAGCAGGTTGCTTTCGACATGAACGTCATGCACCTTCTTCCGGTATCCCGAAATTTCTTCCGCGGTCAGCACCTGCACTGTCTCTCCCGCCGGTGGGCTGCCCTTGCGGGCCTGATGACCGGAGAGGATGTCAACTTCCTGTTCAAGTGTCGGGTATCTTACGGCGATCTTGAACAGGAACCGGTCGAGCTGAGCCTCGGGCAAGCGGTATGTGCCCTCGTGTTCAATCGGATTTTGAGTAGCGATGACCATGTAGGGGGGGTCCATCGGGTAGGTGGGGCCGTCGACAGTAACCTGCCGTTCCTCCATCACCTCAAACAGCGCCGCCTGGGTTTTGGCCGGAGCCCGGTTGATCTCATCGATGAGCACTATGTTGGAAAATATGGGGCCGGCTTTGAATTCAAATTCAGACGACTTCATGCTGTACACTGACGTGCCCAGCACGTCCGAAGGCATAAGGTCCGGTGTAAACTGGATCCTCGAGAAATTCACCGAAATAACGTTGGCGATCAGTTTGGCGGTAAGCGTTTTGGCTACACCGGGCACCCCTTCAATAAGCACATGCCCGTCAGCAAGGATGGCGGTGACGAGGAGCGTTATCATTTCCTCCTGACCGATAATGATCTTTCCTATTTCGTTGCGTATTTTTTCAACGCTCTCGTTCAGCGCGGTGAGGTCCACACGACTTTCAAAAGTACTTTCTTCCATGTTTAATAAATAAGATTGAAGAACCTGCCTGCCACGCGCTGGCCTTCAGCAGGGCAGGCAGGTTGAAGAATTGATGAATGTCCCCACCCATTCAAACCCCATCCCGATATACCTATATACTTATATACTTATATACTTCCTTATACCCTATACCTCTATCCCTCCAACCCCTCCAGCACTTTATTCAATGCAACCAACTCCTCCGCGGTGATCTGCTCCCTGGTCTGGATTCGTTCGATCATTGAAAATACATCCTTCACCTTTTCCGGTGAGTTACCGCTTCGTTTCGCAAGCGACATAATGAAGTCGGGGGTTATGGTGTGGGTATTCAGCCAGTACGTTGTGCGGATATGTTCAAGAAAGAATGCAATCTTCTTGTCTGCAATGTCTTTGTGGTCGGCGTTCTGCAAATACAGGTTGCCGATGGTTGACACAAACTCAAGGCTGGTGTTGGTCAGCGGCCGGATCACCGGAATGATCCGTTGCCTGCGTTTTGCTTCGAAGAACATATACACCAGGATGGCGGTGATCGTGAGGTAATACGCCCATCTGAGCGGCTCGGTGGTGAGTATGAACCGCAGGGGAGACTGAACTTCAGCGCGGCCCAATTGATAGAATTCGGTCCAGATGAGGTCATTAGGAGGAAGGTGGGATAGTGATACAGCAACAAACTCCGGGTTGTCGCCGTGCAGAAGATAGGCATTTGAAAAGGCGAGCGGGGTGGTATTGATAAACAGGTTTCCCTTGCCCCAGGGCACACGGATACTCACCGGCAGTCCCAGATCATTGACGGCAATGACGGTCGACTGCAGCGAATCAAAGGATTCAAAATAGTGATGGATGTTGTTCCTCGGATAGGAGTACCTGGCTGAGTCGTACAGATCGGGATTAGCGAAGGCCAGGGTGGCAGTATCATGTTGATTCATATAGATTGAATAGCCTTCCGCGTGGTAATAATAGTCGGATGTTGTGAGCGTAAGCGTGTCTCCAAAAGTACCGTAAATATCCCAGGCTGAAATAAAAGCATTTCCACCCCGTTCAATGTTTTTCAGCAGGGCGATGACGTCCTGCTTTTCCGGCGCGAAGTCCATTGAAATGCTTAGAAAATTTACAGGCGTGTCAACCGAATCATAAAGTTCGTAAATGGTCTTGTAGGAATGAAGGATTTGCCGGTCGGGGAAAATGTCGCCAATTAGCGAATGGAGTACGTACCCTCCGAAAGGATTCTTGTCTTCTGCGTTGAACGTAATTGTCCAGTCGAAATCCCGCGGCGCGAAAAGTTTGAAGAGCAGGTAGATTAACGCTGCGCAGACCAGCAACAACAGGTATTTGAGTTCTTTTTTCAAATCAGATCCTGGTTTTCCATTCGGTAAAAATGCCATTGACACGGCTGAACAGTTCCGGAGTAACCGGGAAATCACCGTACCAGGCATATTCGAAATAATAGCTGAGTTGATGAAAGCCACCCTTCAGCCCCGACGCACTGAGTTCCCTCAGGTAATCGTGGTTGGTCTTCCCGGGTTCCCAGTGGAGGTGATGGTTGTCGGTTAGCATCTTAAGGCCCCATAAGTAGAACAACCGGACGGCGAGCCTGTAGTTTCGGTTTTCTGTGGCTTCCTGCAGGAGTTTTTCGAAATCCATCTCATGGATGTTTTCATGGATAACCAGGGGATCTACCGGTTTTTTGTCTTTCTCCCCATAAAAGGCGCGGAGGCCGGCGAACTTCAGCAAACGGATGATCGCATAGACCAGCACCGCGGCAAACAGGATGAATAGCAGGATTTCATCCCAGTCACCGCCGGGCGTTGCCGTGCTGAACATGTCCCTGAGCTGGTAACCTACCCAGCGCCAGAATGCATCCCAGAGCGTCATGGCAGCCCGCGTGTAGCCGTAGCTGAGTTCCGGATCCTGACGCAGCTGCGTCAGCTCCGCAGGGCTGAATCTGCGGACCTCAACAGAAGCCGAGTCGTATTTCGTGTAGTACGATTTAATAAGGTCCGTATTGTCATATTCTGTAGCGTAGTTCTGGGACGTGGATTCCTCCTCGTCCTGTGCGTCGGCGTTGATACACCCCGCAAAACAGAAGACAATGACGAAGTAAAGCAGAAGTCTAAAAGTCCTCATGTTCTTGTTCCGTGTATATGCGTTCGCCAAAAGTCGCAATGCGCGCCATCAACCCTTTCGACTCCGCCTTTTCAACAAGATTATAGTATTGCATAGCCAGGCCAATGAGGGGAACCGAAGTGAGCAGGATCCCTGCAAGGGAGTAGATCATGAACAAGACTGTGCCCAACGCCTCCTGAGCGAATCCGGGTGACGCCAGGGGAGCTGTCGAAACATCGTGAAGGGACACGAGGTAAATGTAGACATACCAGGGGATGACAAAGAGCGAT
>DATBVZ010000341.1:0-5957 GCA_036515095.1 Cyclobacteriaceae bacterium
AAGGGCAAATGCAGCCTTCATCCCGCCACTGTTTACGCGGCGCTGCAATTCGGCGAGTCCACGCATACCCCCCACAAAATCGATACGCTTGTCGGTGCGAAGGTCATGGATATTGAGGAGCGGTTTCAAAACCTGTTCGGAGAGGATGGTGACATCGAGCACTCCGATCGGATCGGTGTCGTCGAAGGTACCCTCCTTTGCTTTCAGTGAATACCAGCGGCCATCCACGTACATTCCGAATTCATGGAGTTGTTTGGGTTTGTAAGGTGCCGTTCCTTCGTCCTTCACTATGAAGGAAGCTGAAAGGGCCTTGACAAACGATTCGGGACTATGACCATTGAGGTCCCTGACCACCCGGTTGTAGTCCATGATGCTCAGCTGATTATCCGGAAAATGTACGGCAAGGAAATAGTTGTATTCCTCGTTACCGGTATGGTTGGGGTTTTCAAGTTTCAGATCATTTCCCACCAGCGCTGCTGCGGCTGTGCGGTGATGACCATCGGCGACGTATGTGGCTGGCATCTTGTCGAAAGCAGAAACAATCCTGCCAATAACATCCGGATCATTCACTACCCACAGCCGGTGTGTTATTCCATCGTCGGCATCGAAATCATATTCGGGTTCTCCTTTCTTAATGTTACCCACCAACTCATCCAGTTCATCAACGGCGCGGTAGGCGAAGAAAACGGGTTCAGCGTTCATCATCGATACCCTCACATGGTTTTTCCTGTCATTTTCTTTGTCGGGGCGAGTCAGTTCATGCTTCTTTATCCTGCCCTCCAGATAGTCGTCTACGGCGGCGCAGGCAACAATCCCATTCTGTGAACGCCCATCCATTACGAGTTCATAAATATACAGGCTGTTCTTATCGTCCTGCCTGAATACACCGCTCGCCACCAATCGCTCAAAATTATTCTTCCCGGCCTCATAGACTTCAGGACTGTAATGATCTGTTTCCTCAGGCAGGGTTATTTCCGGCTTCACTACATGGAGAAAGGAATAAGGATTTCCTTTCGCCTCTTCCCGGGCCTCTTCGGAATCAAGTACGTCATACGGCCTCGAAGCAACGTGCCGCGCTTTATCGCTGACCGGTCGAAAACCCCTGAATGGTCTGATTCTCATGTGTTGATCTTATTGATGTATCTGCCTGCCTGCCATCGCTCCGGTCGTCCTATCCTCTCCCAACCGCGGGCAGCAATCGCACCAGGGTAATACCCTCGATGGCCTTGATCTCCGTGATCTGCCCTTCCCGGACATCCCCGTCAACATCGATGATATTATAGGCAATATCTTCGCGGTGATGGTTGATCATGTCGGCAATGTTGATGTTCTGCGCCGCGAGAACATTAGTGATCTTTCCTACCATGGCGGGCACATTCTTATTGGCGATAATGATCCTGGCTCCTCCGTTTCTGGGCATATCCGCAGCGGGGAAGTTTACGGAATTTTTGATATTGCCGTTCTCCAGGAAGTTCCGCAGCTGGTCGACAGCCATAACAGCGCAGTTGGTTTCAGACTCCGGAGTTGATGCTCCAAGGTGCGGAACGGTGATGATCTTGTCATGACTCAGCATCGCCTCATCCGGGAAATCCGTAACAAAACAGGCTACTTTTCCGCTCTCCAGGGCTTCAAACAAATCCCTGGTGTTTATAAGTCCTTCGCGGGCAAAGTTCAGAATGCGCACACCCTGTTTCATGATGGCGAATTTCGATTTGTCAATGAAGCCATTCGTGGAGTCCAGCAAAGGAACATGAATGCTGATGTAATCGGATTCAGCCAGCAGGGCGTCCAGACTTCTCGCTTTCTCGACGTATTTCGATAGCTGCCATGCCGTGTCGATTGAAATATAGGGATCATACCCAATGACGCGCATGCCCAATCCTTCTGCGGCATTGGCGACCAGCATGCCGATTGCGCCCAGTCCGACCACTCCCAGTGTCTTACCATGCAATTCAGGACCTACAAAACCGGATTTTCCTTTTTCCACCAGCTTGGGTACTTCGGCACCCTTTCCTTTCAGGCTCTGAGCCCAGTTGATGCCCTGGTGGATTTTCCGCGATGATAAAAGCATCCCTGCAACAACAAGTTCCTTAACGGCATTTGCATTAGCCCCCGGCGTATTGAAAACCACAATGCCTGCTTCGGTACACTTCGCGATTGGGATGTTGTTGACGCCCGCGCCTGCCCGCGCAACGGCTTTGACCGATGAGGGAAAGGAATATTCATGGAGAGAATGGCTCCTTAGCAATATAGCGTCCGGCGCGGAGAACTCCGATGCAACTTCATACTGGTCAAGGGGAAACCTGATAAGACCCTCCGGCGCGATCTTATCAAAGGTCTGGATCTTAAATGACATGGTTATGCGGTTTCTTTTTCGAATTCTTCCATGAAGTCAACGAGCGCCTGGACTCCTTCGCGCGGCATGGCATTATAGATGCTTGCCCGCATGCCGCCGACAGACCGGTGGCCCTTGAGTGTTTTGAGTCCCCGCTTGCTGGCCTCCGAAATAAATTTAGCATCCAGCTGCTCATTGCCGGTAACAAAGGGAATGTTCATGAGTGAACGCGACCGCTCCTCAACGGTTCCTTTGAAGAGTGCGGACGTATCAAGAAAATTATACAGGATTGCAGCCTTTCCGACGTTTTCTTTTTCCATTGCCTTTATGCCTCCCTTCGCCAGCATCCACTCAAAGACGAGGCCCGCTATATATATTGTATAACACGGGGGGGTATTGTACAACGAATTTTCAGTCACGTGAGTCTGATAATTCAGCATGGTGGGAGTGATGTCCAGCGCTTTCCCCACAAGGTCTTCGCGCACAATGACGATGGTCAGTCCGGCAGGGCCGATATTTTTCTGGGCGCCTGCATAGACCAACCCGAATTTTGTGATATCGTATTCCTGGCTGAGGATGTTGGATGACATATCAGCGACAAGCGGCTTTGATCCGGTATCGGGTATGACAGGGTAACGTGTTCCATAGATCGTGTTATTCGTGGTGATGTGAACAAAATCGGCATCGGCAGAGATCATACCGGCGTTCACCTCAGGAATGTAGCTGAAATTCTTGTCATCGGAAGAGGCGATGACCTTGATGGAACCATACCGTTTGGCCTCCGAAATGGCCTTTTTAGACCATGCTCCCGTATTGACATAATCTGCTTTTTTAGCCTGGCTGAACAGGTTCAGGGGAACCATCGCAAACTGCAGGGAAGCTCCTCCCTGAAGGAAGAGAATCTTGTAGGATTCCGGAATGTTCATCAGGGTCCGGAGGTTCTTAATAGCATTCTCGTGAATAGAAGTATACTCCTTCCCGCGGTGGCTCATTTCCATTACCGACATTCCCGAACCGTTCCAGTCTACCAGTTCCTCCTGTGCTCGTTTCAATACCTCCAGTGGGAGCACAGCCGGTCCGGCCGAGAAGTTATAACATCTGCTCATAGTTTTTATTGGTGATTTGGTTGGTGTGTTAAACAATGTCGAAATCCTTTCAAGCGAGGCAGCGAATATGAAGGTATTTCGCGAAACAGCCAAAGGATAGGCAGGGGATTTTGTTACCAGCGGGCCCGGGGCAATAACCTGTCAACCCCAATGCGAACCGGCCGGACAGCAATTGATAAATCCACACCACTCAATCGTGTGCATTGAGATCCGGCAGCATGGGCCTTCCCCGGATCTCACTTCATTGTGTGCGGATGATCAGATACCGGAGGGGTTTGTCGGAGGCCCTGCTGATGCCGTGCATTAGTCCCGGTGGGCAGAAAAGCGAAGTATTTTGAGGGACAATCCGCTCCTCGTCTTCCAGGGTCAGTCGCGCTTCACCTTCCAGGACAAGTATTATTTCGGGGTCGTTGTGCTTGTGCGCGGGATGGTACGCCTGTTGCTTGTCGACACGGGTCATTTTCAGGTTGAGTCCACCGGACAGCTCCTTCTTTGTGAACCAATGAATCCATCCGGCGTCCGTGGCGACGGCCTCGTCGGGATTGAAGGTATTCAGGCAACTGTCCATTCGCGTCAGTATTGCCGGAGCTGACGGCTTCGAAAGGTCCCTGGCAGCAAATCCCGCGGAGAAGGAAAGGATCACCAGGGGGAGATAGAATTTGGTAAGGTGCATGGGTAGGGGGTATGGGGAAAAGGGTATAGGGTATTTATGGGGTATAAAGGCATAAAGGTATAAAGGATAAGAGGGTATATAGTAATATTGGTGTACAGGTATATAGGGGGCAGGAGGGGAAGTTTTCTGCTCGTCAATACACTGATATACTGCATACTACTTTTTTATACGCTTTAATATACGCACAGGCCCCGGGGGAACCATTTTAGGACGTTCTCAATTATTATAGTTATCTTTGCAGGAATTGTTAATCCGGCTAAGATCCCTGAGCTGACCATTTCATTCAAGTGGAAAACAGAGGAGGTCATTGAAGACCCATGATACAGGCTAAGGCTAAACAAGAACCACCACCTACCGGATCACTTTTGAAACAAATTGTACACTTTTTAATCTCAAGAACTTGACATTTTCTCAGTTTAATTTTGACGCTGGACTCATGGACGGTTTATCCTCTATGGGATATTCCAGTCCCACACCCATACAGGTGGGGGCAATCCCTGCCGTTTTGAGCGGACGCGATGTTGTGGCCTGTGCGCAGACCGGCACCGGCAAAACAGCCGCATACATCCTGCCGATCCTGCAGAAGATCCTGCATACGGAAACCCGCCATCTCAATACACTCGTCCTGGCACCCACCCGCGAACTTGCCCAGCAGATAGATCAGCAGATCGAGGGCTTTGCCTACTTTATGGGGATTAGTTCCATTGCCGTATATGGCGGTGGGGATGGTGCGGCCTGGGATAAACAGAAAAAGGCGCTGGAATCAGGAGCCGATATTATTCTTGCCACACCCGGACGATTGATAGCATTGCTTGCCGCGGGCACCCTTAACCTGGATCATCTTCAGCACCTTGTGCTGGATGAGGCAGACCGGATGCTGGACATGGGCTTCTACAGCGATATTATCCGCATCATTAACTACCTGCCGGAGAAAAGACAGACGTTGTTGTTTTCCGCAACAATGCCGCCTAAAATCCGCTCGCTGGCCAACCGCATCCTTTCCTCTCCTGTCGAGGTGAACCTGGCTATCTCCAAACCTGCAGATGGCATTCAGCAGCAGGCCTACATCCTCTATGAGTCGCAAAAGATTCCTATGATAAAGTGGATACTGGGACGCACAGAACATAACAGCGTTCTGATCTTTGCGTCTACGAAAGAAAACGTTAAAAAACTCACCGGCTCGTTGAAGCAGGAAGGGCTGACCGTGAAGGCTTTTCATTCAGACCTTGAGCAACATGAGCGGGATCATATTCTCCGCGAATTCAAGAGCAGGCAGTTGCCTATAATTGTGGGCACCGATATTTTGTCGCGGGGAATTGATGTGGAGGGTATCAGCCTCGTAATAAATTTCGACGTACCTCCGGATGCCGAAGACTATGTACACCGCATAGGCCGGACTGCCCGCGCCGACAAAACGGGAACCGCCGTAACCTTTGTCAATGAAAAGGATCAGCGCCGATTCTCGGACATCGAAAATTTTCTGGAAAAGGAGATCCCCAGGATGGATCTGCCGGAGGAAATGGGTGCCGGACCGGAGTACAGGAAAGGCGCACCAAGATCAAATGGCTGGAAGAGAAGCAACGGGCACAAAAGAAATTCACCCGCCGGCAGTAAGTCAAGTCAGCGGAATTTCCGAAAATCAAAACGATCAACCTGAGCGGGTGCCTGATTTGCTGATCGATCCGTGATCCGGTGCAATCCGGCGTTGTCACATCGTATAACACATCCCTCTGAATTCCAACAGCCCCTTTCAACGCTCTGAAGAAGGGGTTTTGTGCACGCAACTACCATTAATCAACAATTTTGCAGTTATTCGCGACTGTAAGCATACCGCATGAAGGCC
>DATBVZ010000342.1:0-4427 GCA_036515095.1 Cyclobacteriaceae bacterium
TAGAACCCCCTCCATGGATCAGAATCAATGGAAAACCATCGCCATGCACTTCATAGTACATCCTCAGGCCATTCACGTTTGCATAGTGCATTGCTGATTGAGCCATAATCGTATCGACGCTACTGATCATAATAAGAATTGCAGGAATGGCTTTCATAGTGAACCGTCAGGGTAATGCAAAGTTAGGCGGGGAAGTAATAACTGCGCGGGTATTGATGCGACAAATTCGCGGGGAATTTGCGTCAGGGCATTCCTGCAACTCTAGCTTGAATGCCCTGGTGCAGTGCAATATACGGGGTCTTTCAGGAATCATGGTTTCGCTTTTTAGCATCCCGGCCCAATTCCGGTTAACCGGAATAACTTTATGCCGCCCCAAACCAATAAAAGTAGAAAAGTGAAATTTAATAAACAGAAACAATAAATTGGGCCCATGATAAAACTTGAGCCCTTTAGCAAGGAAGACTTCACCTCGTTCATTTCCTGGATAGACAGTGAAGAACTGTTGATTACAATAGCCGGATGGGATCTCTCCTACCCCTTAACCGCCTCCCAACTCCAAACATACCTGGACGACCAGAACAGTCATGCATTCAATATCGTTGATTTGGCCGGGAAGAAGACAATAGGACATGTGGAGATCCGGCTGATGGGCAATGGTGTATGCAAACTTGACAAAGTAATAATCGGCGACAAGTCAAATCGCGGAAAGGGAACAGGACTGCAGGTAGTCCATAAACTGGTGGAGTATTCATTCGGGAATCTCGGAGCCAGGCTTGTTGAGTTGAACGTTTTCGACTGGAATACAGCCGGAATCAAATGTTACACGAAAGCCGGATTCAGCATTAACCCGGACAAACAACATTCAATGCAAGTGAACGGGAAGAATTGGATGGTGTTGAATATGATCTTTACCCGGGAGGAATGGAATGAAGGGCTGAAGGACCTGCCACGCGCTTGCCTTTAGACCACCAGGTTTCGACAGGCTCAACCACCAGTGCCTGAGCTTGTCAAAGGCACCTGCTGCTTGCTTCCCCTTCGTTCCTTCTGCCTACTTTCCACCAAGCCACCTGTCGAACCAGGCAAAAGCGTCCTGTTGCATTGCTGCATCGAATTTGTGAAGCCCGGGATAATAGGAACACTGAAAATGATCTTCCGCTTTCGCCTTGCTGAACACTTCGTGCAGAATACGTTCAGCTTTCTTCATTTCACCGAGAGTAAACAACTGATCCTGTTCGTTATTCAGGATCATTGTTGGTAATGGCGCACGAATTCCCATGATTTCAGGGAAGTCCAGCTCATTTGGAAGCAACGGAACATAGATCATCCATGTATGGGTGAAGGATTTGTCTACAAGGAAGTCCTTCCAGGTTGTCATAAATCCTACGCTTACAGCACACTTTATCCTGGGGTCCAGCGCGCCCAGGTATACTGTGCGGAGACCTCCTCCTGACAATCCGCCACACCCCACACGGGAGGCATCGACTTCATTTCGTGAACACAAAACATCAAGGGCATTGCGATCCTCGGCAATAAAGACCCCGGGCCAGGTTGTTCCCGCGCTGAACAGTGATTTGGCCATGATATGCTCATGCTCCGAAGCCCATTCGTTATAGGCCTGAATGTTTTCGGATTCTTCAGGATTCTGATCAGTAAGGCCACGGCGCAGGTGCATGGGAACATCCTGCACCATCACCCTGCGGCTGGCAAATGAAAAGGCATCAGGAACCAGCACCACATATCCCCGCCTGGCAATTTCATTTGCCCAGGCCATTCCTCCATAATATTCTTGCTGATGCGCCCGGATCAGCGGATGCTGATCGTCTGAGATGCGGGTGATCTTGCGTGTACCGAAATACTTGTTTCCACCATGATCATGAAAGGCAACTATACCTGGCAGCGGCCCGGCGGCATTGAGGGGTTTTAGCAACAAGGCCCTTGTCGGATTGCCATAAGGCAATTGCCACGTAAGCTCTTCAATATGCAGTCCATCATAGGCATATTGTTTTACCAGTTTGACCGCCGGCATTCCACCGATATCCGGCATCGCAAGACGTTCAGTAAAGCGTTGCCGCGCAGCGTTTCTCCAACTGGCTATGTCTGACCATTCCTTCCGCCTGAAAGAAAGAGACGGGAGCCTGTTTGCGTGGAGTGAAGCTGCCCAATTGCCATACTTGCCGATAAGGCTAATGTCCTCATCATCCGGCAAATTGTTCAAATCAGAATGCATAGCTGTATGGGTAAGCCTGAGAAAATCGGAATTTTGATGATCGCCGGATGCTTTTGCAAGGTTGGACAGCCCGCCGGCCATACCCAGACCCGTAAGCCCGGCGGCTCTCAGGAAGTGCCTGCGTCCCGTTTTCATGCCCTGGTAAGTTTGCAAAATCGAAGATATGAAAATACGCCGGACGCCCTGTGCACAAATGCAAAATTCATCGAATTGTCAAATAATGTTACACCTTCGGTTACCTTGCAAAAGTTTTTCCTATCTAGCCAGGATATTTGGTTTCATCATACGATTTTTCAGGTAAGGAAATTTCCTTCATAATCAGGATCGTCAGGTCATAATCCAGCTTTTCATTTTAGCGATCCATTTTTTTGACGGACTGTGGGCTACGACAACATCATGAGAGGTTTATTCATTGGCTTTATAGTCACATTTCTTTCTTCGGCACTTTACGCCCAGTTAGACACGCGGCATTACATACCGCCGATGCATGCTAGGGCCGACGACGCAAGCGGCGCGGGAGAGGACATTTATTTGTTGATAAGCACACCTCAGACGACTCCTTTTGATGTCACCATTACCGACGGCGCCGGCAATGCTTTGTTCGCCCCGGTATCAGTGAGCAGATCTTCACCGGCTTCCCTTACCCTCAGTTCCGCTTCAGGAGCATCCAAGGGCACCGGAACCAAATTTCTTGTTACCGGGGCGCAACTTGCCACTGTTCTTTCTGATGAGGGGCTTATACTCACAGCAAATAAGGCATTTTTTGCCAGCATCCGTGTCGATGAAAGTGCACAGGCTGAGTCCATTACCTCGAAAGGTACGGCTGGCTTTGGTACGGAATTCCGTTCCGGGCACATCTGGAATGACGGCGGCGCCAACAATCTCAAGGCGCACGTGATCAGCTTCATTGCAACAGAAGACAACACAACCGTGACAGTAAGCGATTTTGGCGGTGTTGACTTTGAAAACGTTTCTGAGGGTGGCGGCTCAATAGTCGTTATCCTTAATGAGGGGCAATCCTACGTGCTTGCCGCATATGCTGATCAGACCCCCGACAATGTCAATGAAGTTAACGGAACCAGGATTTCATCGGACAAGCCCATTGTGGTGAATTCAGGATCGTGGCTTGCCGGATCTCCCGGAGGGATCCTGCAGGGGCGTGATATCGGGGTGGACCAGATTGCGCCTATAGAAGAAACCGGGTTTGAATACATACTGGTAAAAGGAGAAGGTACTACCAGCGAAAATGTAATTGCGGTAGCGGGCATTGACGGGACAAACTTATTTGTGAATGGCAGCAGTACACCCGTGAATTCCTCGCCACTGAATGCCGGTGAGTACTACCGGCTGACAGCCACCGACTACACGGCCAATGAAAACATGTATATTCAATCCAATCAACCCGTATATATCTATCAGGGGTTGAATGGTGTCGCCGATTCCAACGAAAGACAGTTTGGACTCAACTATGTACCGCCAATTGTCTGCCTCGGTGGTACCAACGTGGACCTCCCGGATATCGACCAACTGGGAACTCCTGTCATCCAGGTTATCGGAGAAACCGGGGAAGCCGTAACCATCACGGATCAGTTCGGTGTTACAACCGATATTTCCTCCCTGGCAAAGTCGGTCACTGGCAAACCTGAGTACGTCACCTACAAGGTAACGGGCTATACGGGTGATATTACCGTTGAAAGTCCCAGGCCGCTGCGCGTGGCACTCACCGCTGCCAGCGGTAATATTGGCGCCGCCGGCTTTTTTTCCGGATTTACGACGGCTCCCGTGGTAGAAAGTCCCAACGGCTACGGTTCCACAACATGTATTCCCGACAATCTTCCCGTGACGCTGACGGCATCCGGATTTGATAACTTCCAGTGGTATCGCGATGGAATTGAATTGCCCGGCGAAACGGCTGCGAGTCTTTCCGTTACAAGTCCCGGATTGTACACAGCCGCCGGTAAGCTATCCGGATGCGTTCCTTCCGTACAATCTTTTCCGTTGACCATTTCCCTTTGTCCCGGTGATGTGGGCACTGCAAAGAATGCAGTAAGCATTAACAATGTCTCCGGATCGGTATTCGATGTTGTATTTGATGTTGTTCTTACTAATTACAGCACCACCAATCCCGCGCCCAACGTCCAGCTCGTTGATGATCTGACCAGTGGCCTTCCCGCCGGTGCCTCTGCATCGTTGCAGGGAG